>DASYAJ010000527.1:0-4255 GCA_036501405.1 Kapaibacterium sp. (SeqCode) | reverse complement strand
AGGCTTCTCCCATGTAAAGTTCCGCATCGGTAACCCACCACTCCTGCGGTTCATCGCGGTTGATCTTTCGGCTGAGCAGATCGCTATTGTAGAGATAGTAGAGCGCGGTATCCATATTGCCGCGCGACATTTTTATCTGCGCGGTACCGATGAAGAACATCGCTTCACGCGCCTGACGGATGGTGTAGGCCTCACGACGGCCGCGAGCGCGCTCCAGCATGACGCGATACAGCGAATCGTATTGCGCCACGTTGTTCTCGGTAAAAGCCGCAAAGCCGAGATAGTGAAGGAACTGAACGTTATTCGGATATTTCGATGCAAGTTCCTTTGCAAGCTGATAGGCGCGCGGATAATTATGTTCTTCGGTATAGTAGATTTTCGTCAGTTCGAACTTTGCTTCGATGTTGAAGTAGGTGGCATGCGCCGCGGCCATTTCGAGCATCTGCAACCCGACGGTTTTATTGCCGGAAGGGAACACGGAGGAAATCATCGGTGCGAATGCCTCATTTTCCTCCTTCAAATTTTCGACGTAATAATTATAGATGCCGCGCCCAAAAAGAATGTCGGAATTATCGGGAATAATATCTTCCAGTTCATCCAGATATTTCGTTCCCGATTTCGCGTCCGATAAAATAAGCTTGATAATGTCCATCGCATCGGTCGGACGGAATTCGTAGATCCGCGCTCGCATCGCCATCGCCGCGCCCCGGTAAAAAAGTCCGGCAATGTCCTTCGGATTATGTTCGAGGAGCGAGTCGGAGCGGTCGAGTGACTTTTGAAGCCACGCATTATAATCCGCATCGTAACTCGTGTTATCGGGATTGGTGATTGCCCGCCAGAACATGACGGTCGCGCGATAAAAATAACCGGCAGGGTGACTCGGGTATTCTCCGATGACAGAATCGAACGCAGCATCGGCGGCTTCGAACTGCATGTTGTACATCAGGTCCATGCCACGATGGATCTGCTGGTCCATCTGGCCGGATTGGAGAATCCACTGTGCCCGTCCCGGAGTGGGATGCAGCAAGAGGACCATGAAGAATGAAAGGTAACTGGCCCGAAGGAGATGCGCGAACATACGCTTCTTATATTCCGAAAATGCAAGAAATGTTTCCGTTTGGGTGTAAAACAGAATCGAAACGAAGGCGATAACAGCCTGAAAGGTCTGCGATAATACGAAGCCGCCTCTGCTATCACATTGAATGCAATAGCAGAGGCGGCTCGATACTCCTTGCGGGCAAAATCTTGCTGGCAAGAACTTACTGCAAGAAGAAAAGAAGGAAAATTACTTCGTGCCGAGGATCGCGTCCTTCGCTTGTTTTCCCATACGGAAGCGAACGACTTTGCGCGCGGGAATCTTGATCGATTCACCCGTCTGCGGGTTCCGGCCCATGCGGGCTTTACGGTCGCTCATCACGAGCTTTCCGAGACCGGGAATCGTGAAGCCTTTCTTCGCTTCTTTGTAGGCCAGCGAGTTGAGGTTATCGAGGACGTCGCCAATCTGGCGTTTGGTGAGTTCGGTCTTGGTCGCGAGGTGATCCACGATCGCGGCTTTGGTCATTGGTTTTACGGTTGCTTTCGCCATAGGAATGATTACGAAAATAAGTTAAAAAACGTGGTTCAGAACACGGTGGGTTTATCTTGCGACACCCTCGTGGACATGCAAGGACGAACCCTCCGCTTGGAGAAAAATTGCTTCGTCTCCCTGAGGGCTTGCAATGCCGTTTCTCCCGGCGAAACCCAGTCAGTCAGAACAGCGCTTTGGGCGCGTACCGGCTCGCACTTGGACGTGCTCGCCCGTTCAAACAAAATGGCGGTTGCAAAACCTCACTACGAATTTACGACATTTTTTGGCGCGCGCCACAAAAACGAATTTTTCAAAACCCTTGATAGAAAAGGCTGGAAATGGTTTCCGTGCAAAGTTCCACTCACCCGAATCAATAAAACGGCAGGTGCGCGCTGCCATCGGTGGAAACACCCGGCTGAAAACTTCCCTCGATATCGATCCCATCGCCCAATGGTTTCGGGTTAAGAAAACTTCCCGATAGAACGTCCCAGCGAATAAAAAGACGAGCATATTCCGGAGTATTATTCAAATTCGGATCGGGAATTTTCATGTAGCAGATCACCCCATACGTTGTATCGCCCGATGGAACGGAAAGTGTTGTGGGCAACAGGAAACTCGTTTCGGTAAAATCATTCGGGTTATCGTACGGACTCGTGTAAAAAATAGAATCGAGACCTGTAACGAAGTCCTGGCGAGCGGAGAATTTCGTTCCATTCAACGCGACGAGCGTAACGATGTTATTGGCAATTTGCACCTGAAATGCGTTGTTGATGGCGCTATTGAGAATCATATCGCCGCTGCTATTGGCTGTGGCGCCCAAATAGACGTTCGAATCGCTCGGAACTAAAAGAAAGCCGGCGTGGCCGGTGTCGTTCGGAAATTGCGGAACATTCGCTGCGCCAGCCCAGACGACACCGTTCGTATCGGGACCCCACAAGCTTCCGTAATAAAACTGAGAATCGATCCGTTCGGATTTGATCCAGAACTCATACGGCCACTCCTGCGTCACGCTGCCGGCCTCGTTCGAACCGGGAACGGAAACTTGCGCCTCGCTATCGTTACCCCATTTGCTGATGCCGCTTAAGAGCACCTCGTGACCCGTATCGTGCGCCAACGACGTGTCCCGATAATAAGCGACATATTGATAAAATCCCGTATCGTGCCCCGTGACCGAAGGCGTCCATTTGAGCAAGACTGTCGTCGGATTTATCGAAGTCGCCTGAAGATTCGTCGGGTTTGCCATCGGGAGCGGATCGAACAGCGAGGAAAATTCTGAAGTATCCATGCTCCCTATAACGGTGTCCGCAGCGGTTGTTTTTATGCCCGACACTCGAATCGTATACCGGCCCAAAGTGATGGGGGACGTGCTGAAATTTTTGATGTTCGGCGAGTGCATCGTTTTGAACAAGTAGAACGTATCGGCAATCTTGCCGCCGACGCGATAGATGCTCGCCGTATCGACGAGCGAATCCAGGTTTTCGCCGCTTCCGCTTCCGATTTCTATGCTAGAACCGGATGTATCGGATGTCCAAAGTTCCACATAGTATCCCTTGAAGTTCAATTGCGTATCGGCAATGGAACGGTTCCATGAGGCGAGGAGCGTTCCGGAGGGTGGCGAAGAATATTGCTGATAGCCCGAAAAGGGCGCGATGAACTTCGGATTTTGCGGTGCCAGTACCGTTTCCGGACGCACCTGAAACACGGTATTCGGGTCCTGAAGGCAGCCGTTCAATACCACCATGAGCAGGGCGGCGAAAACGGTAATAGATCGGACGCGAATGTTCAGCATAGTGATTTCAAAAACCGTTATTTCAAAACGGAATTATTTCCGCAATGTTCCAATTTTCGAGCTTGCTTTCCTGAGTATATTTTCATGCGAGGGAATGACAATGATCTTTGGATTTTTCACGGGCTGCTTGGGCCGGCCACGTCCGGCATAAGGCTGGGAAGCAATCGTTTGGAACGAAAGATTCACCGTGATATACTTTCCATTCGGTCCAAAGCTGAAGAGTCGGTTGCCGTTCGCCGGGTCTGGAATAATTTCGACGAGCACCAAATGCTTCGAAGGCGTCTGGCATACGACGATGGGCGAACCGAGCGTATCGTAGGCGCTGTCGGGTGGAATCTGATAATAGAGCGATGCGGCGCCAGCGAGATCGAGCGAATAATTCATCGTCCGAAAATTATTCGCAAGTCCGCCGAGGATATTGGGAGCCGCAGGATTGAGGAGGGTGCTGTCCCATCCAGCGTTTATCAGAGCCGCCGAACTCAGTTCGATGCTATCGCCCGAAAGGCTGTTCGTATCCAGCACGAGATCGGGGCTTGTGCTTCCGGGAAATTGCAGCTTATTGGTATCTCCTGTCATATCGGTGTACACATGGAGATGAATTCCATAGAATCGTTCCGCCGTCATCCACCAGAGTGTGTCCGACGTGCCCGTGAAGGAATGAAGGGAAATCCCAATGGAATCGCCTGCCACGAGCGAGAATATCGTTCCGGTTGTATCGGGATAAGCAATGGGAACGGAATTGATCGTCCCTTTCTGTTTATCGATCGCGAAAAGTGTATCGGTCAGCGTATCGCCCGGCGAACGCTGCCACTCGACCGCGATCGTCCCCGATGCAATATCGTTCGCCGCGATATTGAAGGGAGGTCCGGGAATGACGATGGTTAACGGAGAAGAACGCC
>DASYAJ010000526.1:0-5123 GCA_036501405.1 Kapaibacterium sp. (SeqCode) | reverse complement strand
ACTCGATGTGCAGCTCCAAAGTTCGCGCTCTATCGGGAATACGACGATTCTTCTCATCGATGCATCGGGAAAAATTGTAAAAACGGAAGCATTAGCAGGCGCTGGAATGACGGCGGAGCTAACGATTGCCACGAATAATTTTGCGAATGGGAATTATATGATCGTTGCGAGAACAAAAGAGGATTCTGTTTCCGAACACGTTTCTATTACACAATAAATGTCTCTTCATATCTCGAAAGAACACGATACGGAACTTGCCCGCATTGCATACCAAGCGGTTGCCGCCGTGCCGACCATCGAAGAGAACGACCGGAACCGGCTGGGGTATCATGTGTGGCTCTATTTGCGCGGTGAACTTGCTACGCTGGAGGAAGCGATCCACATGGCCCGCGCGCGGTTCAAACCACGCGGGTTGCCCATTGACGATGTGGTTGGAATTATTTCTGGCGCGCTCGAAAAAAGTGAAAGACCGACGACCGTCAGCGGTTCGTAAGCCAGATTGCGCCGCGCAGAAATTCTTCGGCAGACATCGCGCGTTTTCCTTCCCGCTGTAGTTCCAGAATTTCTATTGCTTCGGTTTCTGTGCCAATAAAGAGTCGCTTGCGATCCTCCGAACTGTGAATCATTCCGGCTGGAATTCCTGTGGGTATCTCGGAGGCCATTCGAGAGCGGAGCAGTTTCAATCGATGTTCGTGTGCTTCCATCACCGCTCCCGGATAGGGCGAAAGTCCTCGAATAAAATTGTGAACGCGCTCGCGTGGCTGATTAAAGTTCACAATGCAATCCTGCGGAAAAATCTTCGGCGCGTCCGTTGCACGATCTGAAGGTTGCGGCATTGGATGCAAGGTATCGCTGGCTAATCCCTGCAATGTTTCGAGTGCCAGTTCTGCTCCGAGGAGCATGAGCCGGTCATGGAGTTCACCGGCGGTTTCATCCTGTCCGATGGGGATCGATTTGGCAAGCAGGATATTTCCGGTATCGACTTTTTTCTGCAGCAGAAAAGTTGTAATACCCGTTTCCTGCTCCCCGCGCATGATGGCCCAATTGATCGGCGCGGCTCCGCGAAATTTGGGCAGCAGCGATGCATGGATATTGAACGTGCCGAAACGCGGCATGGTGAAGACTTCTTCGGGAAGTATTTTATAAGCAACCACAACGAAGACATCCGCATCGAAGGCTTTCAGTTGTGCTAAAAATTCGGGATCGCGGTGTTTTGTGGGTGTAAGAACGGGAATTCCAAGTTCATTTGCGGCTTGCTGGACATCGCTTGCGTGCATTTTCATTCCACGTCCGCTGGGTTTCGGGGGCGTTGTAACGACGGCCACAATCTGTTCGCCATGCGCGATCAGCTCGCGCAGAATATGCGCCGCGAATTCCGGCGTGCCAAAAAAAATGGAGCGAAGGTTAGATGCCATCAATGTAATAACACCATCTTTCGCGTCACAGTCGCAGCCGCGGTCTGTACTTTATAAAAATAAATTCCTGGGGGCCAACCCGTGGCATCGAGCGGATAGGCGTGGCGTCCGGCGCTTAGTTTTTCATTGGCGAGTGTGGTTACTTCGCGGCCGAACATATCGAATACCGAAAGCTTCACCGTTTCGGGTTTTGTCAGTCGCACCGCGATTATCGTCGTTGGATTGAAAGGATTGGGTTCATTTTGTTCCACAAAGATATCGCGGTCCGGGGCGTAATCGAGCTTAATCGGATAGGTGTAGATCGGCAGCTCTTTTTCGTTGAATCCCACGATGGCGACGCGATAATAGAGATCGATGTCGCCCCGCATCTTCGGAAGATTTTCGGAAGCGTGATAGGTCGCGCGAGAAAAAATCGGCTGTCCTTTTTTTGTTGTTTTCGTTCCGTGCTTTGCTTCGAGCGCCAGCACTTTTTCGAATTTACCGCCTCCTCCTACCCGCCGTTCGAGGACATATTGCTTGACGCCCAGCTCGCTCGTGGTTTGCCATTCGATATTCACGGTCGTCGGCGAGAGAAGTTCCGCCGTCAAGGTTGCCGGTTCGAATTCGACGGGCGATGTCGTCTCGCGTAACGCTGCGGAACTATCGAAAGAGAAATAAATCGGTGCGGTTTCGGGAACGCTCGAGCGGGCATAAGGCGTGAAATCGTCAAAGTGAAAAACAGCAAACGCTCTTCGCGAAGTATCGCGATAGGCGATCGTCATGCCGCGCAGGAACTCCGCGGGTTCCCGGTAGGCGCCACGCAAGAAGTGAAGTTCGTCCAACGAAAAATCTTTCTCGGCTTTGGAGGAATCGCCAATTGCGATATTCACAATATTTTTGAAGAATGCATTCGCGATTCGTCCCGTTGCCGGCGGCTCGCCATCGAAAAAGATCCGGACGGTGCCGAGGGAATCTTTCGAACAGACAAGATTGTGCCACACGCCATCGTTCGCGATGGATTTCGAGGTAACGACAGACTTCGGATTTTTTCCTGCCATCGCAACGGTCGGCTGTCCCAGCAAGCCGATTCCAATGCGGAGTTCTCCATCATTCTCGGATTGGATGCGGAGCAAATCCTGATCGTATCCCGTCGTACGGAACCAGAATTGCAAAGAAAAGGGATGCAAGAAAAATTCCTGCATTATTTCCGGTCTCGCATGGAAGGTTCCCATCGCTTTTTGCTCATCGAGCACGAGCGCACGAGAATTTCGCGGGACATGCTCCAGGTCGATCGCGGCAGCAAGCCGCTTCGAAGTAATGTCATTCAACGAAAAATCGTAGCGCGAAGGATAAACCATCCGCCAATTTCTATCGACGGGTAGAGGTTTTTTCGTTTTCGGATCGATCGGGGCTGGTGCGTCAGGGTCCAATCGTTCCACAAGCGCTGCTTTGACGGTACTGGCGCCCGTAGTTTCCGTTCTCTTTGTATTGAAGACGATAAAATAGGCAATTCCATCGGCATCGGGATCGAAATCGTCGGAATAATCGGCGAGCGCAATGGCATCCTGGCCCTTCTGCTTTGAAAGCAGGGAAGTCACTTCGGAATAGGGCGCGATTTTTACGGCGTGATCGCTTCCGGCTTCGACACGCCAGGCGCGTTTGACCTTCCAGCCATCGGGAAATTCGAGCGCGAGCGTTCGGTCGATTCCTGTTTCGCGCGCGCTGGCGGAAACGAGGACGGTTACCTCGTCTCCTTCGGGAATTTGTTCGGGAGCGCGAACAAAATTAATTTCACCGCTTGCTCTCAAGGTTTCAGGGCAGAGGTTAAATGCTAACGCGTAAAAGGCAAAGAATAAAAATAGGCACCGATGCCATTTTCGCATCCCTCCGTTATTCACTATCTCCTATCCGTTATCCTAAAGAAATTATTCAGGAAGGAATTACTTAAAAATTAGGCGACCGCCATAAATTCCGGTAACGAACGTGTTGCAAACAAATGTCCCCATCGAACATTCGCGTCGGCAATTCGGATATTGGTTACATCGGTATCTTTTGATAGGGGGCCGATAATTCGATTGAATTCTTGCAAAAATTCTCCCTGTGGATTTAATATTACAATTCGCGCAAAGCGAATGAACTCTGCGTCGGAAAAGATCTGCTTCATTTTATCGATAAAATAGTCAAGGAATTCGCGCTCATTTGAAATCCATGAGCCTGCAAGGACAATATCAAGCTTATAGGGTGCTTCTTCTCGCTCGATGAGTCCGGCAAATGTCCATGACCCGCGTTCTCTCGCAACCCGTGTTAGGACTTCTCTGAATTTTTCAATGACTTCGTTCATTATAATACTGCTATAAGTCGTTTGGCAGAATCCAGCATATCTTGCGCCCGTTGCGCAGTCACCGAGGAAGCGGGTTCGTATCGTAGATCAGGATTCCATTGTGTAACGACTGACCAGTCGGTTAAGTGCGTAGGTCCCGAAATAATAGATTCTATGCCTGTAAAACCTAGAAGGAATACGAAATCGTGGGTCTTCATTGGTTTCGCATAATAACCGGTTGTACGAAAATCGGACCATGCTAACGCGGTACAGATACGAGCCTTCAAGGCACATTCCATTGCGTAACCAGCGAGGTACATGGATGCCGCAAACCGGCCGTTGACAAAGAGAATGTCTGCCTCCATGATTCGATCCTGGGCAAGTGATTGAAGTTCCGAAACGGTCATGCCAAAAAATTAATTTCGCATTTTAGCCAGATAATCGAGGCGGTCTTGAAGCTGCGCTTTCGGAATGAGCAGCTTATCCTTGCCGAATATGCCTTCGGATGGATCGCGGAACGAAAGCTCATAGTCCTTGCTCATCACGATCGCTTCTTCCGGGCAGACTTCCTCGCAATAACCGCAGAAAATGCAGCGCAGCATGTTGATCTCGAAGACGACCGGATAACGTTCCTTCAAAAGTTCCGTCTCGCTGGCGCGCACTTCGATGGCAAGCGGCGGACAGACGCGCGAGCACAGGCCACAGGCGACGCAGCGTTCCACGCCGTTTTCCTCCACGACGAGCACGGGCCTTCCGCGAAAAGACGCCGGCGGATCCCACCGCTCTTCGGGATATTGCCGCGTGAACTTCGGACGAAACAGATGCTTGAATGTCGTCAAAAGTCCGCGAACGACTTCCGGCAGGTAGAGCTTTTCCCACAGGGTCAGCTTGCGTCGAGTCGAGGGGTTATTGTATTTGGTGTTGTGTGGCATCGAACGTTATAAACGGAAGATGGGATAAACATATTCCATCATTTCTATCGTGAGCTGGCGCTTTTCTTCGCCCATTCCTCGGCAGCCTTTAACCATGCTGGACGATATTCATCCCAATAATAAAGCGTTTCGGGGTCGAAGTCGGCACCGTTGGGCCAAGTGACAGTGGGAACCTCCGGATCGATCTGGACTTGGCGAAACAATTCTCTGTCGCGGAGCGGAGCATAAATTTCCCCGAATAACACGCCTTCAAGATCGACGACATTTACCTTCCCATCTTCATACGTGAGGCGCAAAGCATAGTCTCCAACGATCTTCACGTCTCGAATTTTATGGATTTCGTGTCGTTCTTTCATTTATGCAAGGGTTCGATAGCTTCCGGTTTCTTTTCACTCATGATACGCTCCCAATTTTGTAATAGTTCCTCGTTGTGAAGCCCAAGCCATAACCAGCCTTTCCTGGCGCACAGGAAGCGAA
>DASYAJ010000525.1:0-3467 GCA_036501405.1 Kapaibacterium sp. (SeqCode) | reverse complement strand
TTGATACCTTCTCTTCGGACAAGGAAAAACTCGATACGTTTTTCTATGCATCGAGTGGCGTTTCGCTTCCGATCGCCGAAGGATTCGAAGAAGATACCTTTCCGCCATCCGATTGGATGCTCGCGGAGGCGGGAGATGCTTACTCGCCGTGGTTTCAGGATACGGTCCGGAAATCGGGAAGTTTTTCTGCTGGCGCTTTCAACACGATCTTCATTTTCGATAATGAAGGCCGCGCGGAGGGTCTCGAAACTCCTGTTTTCGATCTTACCCGTGCCTCCAAGCCAGAACTTTCGTTCGATCTTGCCTATAATTACGACCTTTACACGCCGCCCTATACAACGGAGACATTGTTGCTGACTGACACGCTCGATATTCTTATTTCCACCGATTGCGGTGCAACGTTTACGAGCCTGTTCCGAAACCAGGGTGCGGCGCTTGCAACGTTTGCACAGCCTATTCTCAACCCATTGAGTGTTGAATCCGATTTTATTTCTCCTTCCGACAGCAACTGGCGGCATTATACGATCGATCTTAGCGCGTTTGCCGGTGCGCCGGAGGCGTTTATCAAATTCAATTATATTTCCGGTCTTGGTGGATCGATTTATCTCGATAACGTTGCGATCGGAACCTCTCTTGCGGTAAAAGCAGCTGGTAAGATCGTCGCATGCCGCGCATTTCCCAATCCGGCATCGAATACTGTGACGTTTTGCACGCAGCCGAATAGCCCGATTTCCCTCTCTATTTCCGATGTAACAGGGCGAACGCTGCTGATAAATTCGGCCGTTACCGATGGAGCAGGCGATTATACCATGGACATACACACGCTCGTCCCGGGAATCTATCTTGCTCGAATGAGTAGTATGAATAGTACCTCGACGATGAAGCTGACGATTCAAAAGTGAGTTCTGGTTAGAAATTGGTAAATTTCTATCTCGGCATCGATCTGGCATTCGCTTTGACATCTATGGCACTGCAATGACCGAAACACCTGAGCCAACGCAGCGCATGCTTACCATGCACAAGCGAACCATCACGATGAAAGATGGCAAGCGCGAGATGATATTTTATACCTTCAGCGAAAGGCCATCACGTCTGGAATCCGAGCAGCCGAAGGTAAAGGATAAGGTTAAGGGAAAATAAATTCGATTTACTTTTTTATCTCCTTTACCGGCTACGCTTTACCCTTAATTCATGTCTGAACTCCGCTGGAACCCTCTTTTAGGCGAATGGCTCGCGACAGCGACCGAGCGGCAGGAGCGTACCTTTCATCCGCCACCGGGTTACTGCCCACTCTGTCCGACGAAACCGGGTGCGTTCGAAACGGAAGTTCCCGAACCGGATTACGACGTCGTTATTTTCGAGAATAAATTCCCAAGTTTACGGCCCGATCCTCCGAATCCGGCAATCGATTCGAGCGATCTTTATCCGGTGCGTCCGGCGCAGGGCGTTTGCGAAGTGGTGCTCTATTCGCCGGACCATAATACGACGCTTGCAGCGCTTCCGGCCCGGCAGTATCTGAAGCTTATCTTAGCCTGGACCGATCGTTACAAGGCGCTTTCCGCGCTCGATTTTGTCAAGTATATTTTTATCTTCGAAAACAAAGGGAAGGAAATTGGGGTGACGCTTTCGCATCCCCATGGACAGATTTATGCGTACCCATTCGTTCCTCCCGTGATCGTGCGCGAGCTGAACGAGAGCCTGCGTTATTACGATGCGACCAGCCATTGCCTGCTCTGCGATATTTTGGAACGGGAACGAAAGGATGGTTCGCGCCTGATCGTGGAAAACGAAAGTTTCGCGGCCTATATTCCTTTCTTTGCGCGATGGCCTTATGAAGTGCATCTTTCGGCGAAGCGCCACCTGCAATCGTTCCTGGATTTCACAACACAGGAGCAGATCGATCTTGCGCTTCTGATGAAGCAGGTATTAACGGCATACGATCGCGTGTTCGATAAGTCGATGCCCTATATGATGATGCTCCATCAAGCGCCGACGGACGGGATGCCGTATGACCACTATCATTTCCACATGGAGTTTTATCCGCCGCTGCGCCAAGCCGATAAATTGAAGTACCTTGCGGGCAGCGAAACGGGCGCCGGCGTTTTTATCAACGATACGCTCGCAGAAGAAAAAGCGTCAGAACTAAAAAAGCTAATTGCGCCTGCCCAATGGTAAATCCGAAAGAAGTGCTTGCGGCCTTTGAGGAACGTTTCGGTTCCCCGGATGGCGTGCGGCTGTTTCGCGCGCCGGGCCGCGTGAACCTGATTGGCGAGCACACCGATTACAACGATGGCTTTGTGCTGCCGGTCGCGATCGATCTCGATACGGTCGTCGCCGCACGGCCAAGGAATGATTCTACAATCTTCGGGCGATCGGTCAATAGCAGCAAAGAAGGTTCCTTCGATCTTGAACGACCTGCGCCAATCCAGCATGGGAACTGGCTCAATTATGTCGAAGGCACGGCGCGGATGCTGCAAAAACAAGGGTTCCATATTTCTGGGGCAGACTTGGTTTTAAAATCCGACGTTCCCATTGGGGCCGGGCTCTCCTCTTCTGCCTCGCTCGAAATTTCGGTTGCGATGGCGCTGGTGCTTCTGGGCCATCAGCCGCTCGACCGGCGTGAAATGGCGCTCGCCGCACAACAAGGCGAGCATGAATATACCGGCGCGATGATTGGCATCATGGATCAATTCATCTCGGCCATGGGCGAGGAAGGCTTTGCTTTGCTGATCGACTGCCGTACACTCGAAACAGAAGAAATTCCCGTCGACACACGCAAACATGCCCTGCTCGTTTGCGATACCGGCACGAAGCACGATCTCGCGGCATCGGAATATAATAAACGCCGGGAAGAATGCGCGGAAGCTGTGCGAGAAATCCAGAAACTCCTACCGAATGTTCAGGCTTTGCGGGATGTGAGCGTCAAACAGTTCCGGGAAATAGAGACAACCCTTCCAGCGATCTTGCGCAAACGTGCGGGACATGTCATTACAGAAAATGCTCGCACACTCGCGGCGGCGGAGGCACTTCGGAGGGGAAGTTACGAGGAAATGGGCGAGTTGATGTACGCTTCGCATGAATCGCTTCGGAATGATTATGAGGTCAGCACGAAGGAACTCAATTTTTTAGTGGAAACGTCTCGCTCGATTCCTGGCGTTTTCGGTTCGCGGATGACGGGTGGCGGCTTCGGCGGATGCACGGTGAGCCTCTTGCTGTCGGAACGAAAAGAAGAATTTTTCGACCGCATGAAACAGGCGTATCGCAAAGGCGTTGGACGGGAACTGACGATCTATGCGGTTTCGACTGCAAACGGTGCCGAAGAAATCGAAACATGATGCGGCAGTTTATTCAATCATGACAAAGGAACGTTCTTCTCCCCAAGATTCTCCACATCCCTCGTCCCAGAACCAACGGCCCGAAACTAAACGGTCTCAAAACATTTGGTATTGGCTTGGTCCCGGAATGGT
>DASYAJ010000524.1:0-1850 GCA_036501405.1 Kapaibacterium sp. (SeqCode) | reverse complement strand
CTTGCCGTGATTGCCGCACTTCGAAGATTATCGAAATCCGAATCTGGGTTTAAATCGGGTTCCAAGTCGGATCCCGATAGTTTTCGTCTCAAATGGCCGAACGATATTTTCCTGCATGCCAAAAAAGTCTGCGGACTTTTGCTGGAAGCACAATGGAACGGCCCGATGATGCGCTCCGCAATCATTGGCATTGGTGTAAATGTAAAGCAAAAAGAATTTCCGGACGAACTGCGTGAAATTGCTACTTCTCTTCTGAACGAGAATATTAAAGTAAGTGTGGAGGAGGTTCGCGATGCGATCCTGCGGGAATTCGAACGTGAACTGAAGGACTCCCCCATCGAATTCGTGATCGAACGACTTCGACAAGCGTTCGGATGGATGGGAACGGTTCCTGCATTCACCTGGACTGCGGCAGATGCGTCGGAAAAAACAAGATTGCATTATGGAACCATATTGGATAGCGGCGCACTCGAATTGCAAACCGATGACGGCGAAAAGATTATTGTATCGAATGGAAGTCTTCGATGGTAGCCGATCTCGCTCACTTTGCTTGCGCCCCACGAAGAAATTTTACTGAGCAGTCTTGACTCCATACTTCATACTCGATTACTCAGCACTTTAGCACTTCTCTCTGCGTTTCTCCTTTCGATGGACCTTCTCGCAGTAGATATTGGAAATACATCGACGACGCTGGGGCTTTTCGGAAACGAGAAGCTTTCGAAGCGTTTCGATATTCCGACGCGCACGCTGACGCACCGCGCGCTCACGCGAGAAACGCTCGACGCGCCGCTGGCCGGAGTTGCGCAACCCGATATTATCGCAATCGCAAGTGTCGTTCCGTGGGCTTCCGACGAAATCATCGTCGTGTTACATGAAATTTTTCCGCACGCAACGGTGCTCGTGATCACGAGCACGAATATTCCGATCGAGATTGGCTATCCACATCCGGAAGAATTGGGAACCGACCGTTTACTCGGCGCGCTTGCGGCATGGAAACAGTGGGGGGAACCCCAACGGCGGCCTTGCATCGTTGTCGATCTCGGCACGGCCACGACGTTCGATGCGGTCACTTCCGATGGAACGTTTTTAGGGGGCGCCATTGCTCCGGGCTTGGAACTCGGCGCGGAAGCGCTGGCCGGCCGCGCGGCCCAGCTCCCCACAATCGAGCTGACATTCCCTTCGAGCATCATTGGCCGTACGACCGTCGAAAGCATGCAGTCCGGCATTCTCTATGGTGCGCTTGCGCAGATTGAAGGGTTCGTGAAACGGCTTTCGCAATTCGCGTTCCCGAACGAGGAACCGGTCGTCGTTGCGACGGGCGGCCTCTCGCGGCTCGTCGAGCGTCGCACGAATGCGATTTCGGTCATCGATGGCGATTTAGTGCTGAAAGGCATCTCGATTGCTGCGGAAGCGGTTGCGATGGAAGCGGTCTTTGCCGAAAACGAGACCGAGGAACTAAAAAACTGAGCAAAGAAAACCAGGAAAGAAAAATATTATGCGCGTAGGAGATAAAGAATACGAAATCCTCATTCGGCGGCAAGGCGAGCAAGTCTATTCTGCATTTTGCCCACAGTTGGAACTGATCGTTCGCGGCACGGCGCACCAGCAAGTCGAAGAAAAAATGCGGCAATTGATTTTGGAACGGACGGCGCAAGGCGAGAATGCCGGTGGCAACGGCTGAAACCCGCTTCTGCGTTGTCGCCCTCGCGCTCCCATTCAAGTTCCACACCGGTGGTACCGAGGGACTGACCTATGCTATCCCCGAAGCATTAGCCGATCGCACCAAAGTTGGTTCCCGCGTCCTCGTCCCACTCGGCAAGCGCGAAAAGACCGGCGTCATCGTGGAACTG
>DASYAJ010000523.1:0-2840 GCA_036501405.1 Kapaibacterium sp. (SeqCode) | reverse complement strand
AAGGGAATCTTTCCAATCGACTGCGTGGAATCGGTATGGAAGATCACCCCTTTTTCATGGCAGAGCTTCCCAATCGCTTCGATGTCCTGAATCACGCCGATTTCGTTGTTGGCGTGCATCATCGTGACGAGCACGGTCTTCTCCGTGATCGCGTCGCGCAGCATATCGAGATCGACGAAGCCTTCTTTGCCGACCTGCATATAGGTCACGCGCGCCCCACGGCGTTCGAGCGCCTTGCAGGTATCGAGCACGGCTTTATGCTCGGTCGTGAGCGTGATAATGTGATTACCCTTGGTCGCATACATCTCCGCGATGCCCTTGATTGCGAGATTATCGGATTCGGTCGCGCCGCTTGTGAAAACAATCTCTTTCGGATCGGCACCGATGCTGTGGGCAATCGTTTCGCGTGCCCAATCGACCGCTTCCTCGGCTTTCCAGCCGAAGGAATGATTCCTGCTCGCCGCGTTCCCGAAATACTCGATAAAATACGGCTTCATCGCCTCGAACACCCGTTCGTCCATTTGGGTGGTGGCGTTATTGTCTAAATAAATTGGTAGGTTTACCATAAAATTTTTTATTTGTTCCCTTCCGCTTGCGGGAGGGAGGGGGAGAGTGTGTCGTGTCTTAAAATCTTGTGTTCAACGACATTCTCCCCACGGCCCCTCCTGCTTGCGGGAGGGGAGATTTATTTCTTCCATTCTTCCACTGTCATCACCTCGGCCTGACGAGGAAATACTTTCGTTGTCAATAGGCGATGAACCTCCTCGTCGGGATCGCCACACGCATCCGAAAGCACAGTGAGCCGGTAATCTTTATCGGCCGCTTCACGCACGGTCGAAAGCACGACTCCGCTTGTCGAAATGCCTGTAAGCACCAAATGCCGAATGTTCTGCGCTCGGAGCACGACTTCCAGATCGCTCCCGGTGAATGCCGAAACGCGGCGCTTCGTGACCGTCACATCGCCATCCTGCGGCGTGAGTGATGATTCGACCTTCAGCATCTCTTCGGGATTCACATTCGCGAATCGTTCCTTTACCATGCTAAATGATTTATTCATCGTACCGACTTCCGGTGTGCCTTTGCGAAATCCGACGACCGCGTAGATCACCGGAATCTTCTTTGCTCTTGCGGCTGCGATGGCCTTCGAAACGTTCCCGATCAAATCCTTTGGACTCGGATGCGATTGCAGAATCATGCTCTGCATATCCATGACCAAAAGTGCTAAATTAAAATCCATTTTAGATCAGTTGCGCGATTGTCACCGCGTTCAAAACCTGTTCCACCTGTTCCTGCAATTTATGCATTGGGCCTTTGATGGTGCAGACCGCCTCGCGTGTGCAGCATTCGCTTTCCGAGGTGCATTCCGTGATGGAACTTTCCTCTTCGAGCGCGTCGATGACGCGTGTAACCGAAATCTGCTGCGGTGCGAGCATCAGCCCGTAGCCGCCGCGGACGCCCTGGCTCGAATAAATCATGCCATCGCGCTTCAAATCCTGCAAAATTTTCGCGAGGAGATCGTAGCTGATGGCGCTCTCGTCCGCAATTTCGCGGACAGTCACTACGACATCTCGTTTTGCAAGATATTGCAGCGCAATGAGTCCGTATTCCACCCGTTTCGAAAGCCTGAGCATTGGTTGTTGAGACAGAGAACACAAAGTAGGACTGAAAGAGTCCGATTTAGCTATAAAAAGTTTTGTGAGGAACGTTCCGATATTGTATTAAACCCTATAGAGAAATGTCGAATGCACCGTCCGTAATGGTGATGGTATCGTAAGGGCTGTTCGCATTCACTGCTTTAAAACTAAACGTGCCAATTGCAAGGCTGGTGTCGAGATGAGTGAAATGGACCATCCCGGAATTACCATAAGACACGTAGTGATTATAGCTCAAGGTATCTTTTTTCGTAATGCTGTCCATTACCTCTATGTTACGGTCGTAGGTTGCGAAGAGATCGTCGCCAGTATTACCATTAACGGGATAGCTTCCGGTGTCAGTTTGAGTGTAATAGATTGCAATAGAGGAATTGCTGTCGCCGGCGCTGAAATCGAGATACCCATTGGTATAGCCGATAAAGGGAATGATGCCGGACCATGACGTATCGTTGACGAGCGCGGTCATCACAACAGGAAAGCCTCCGTTGTCGGAAGGACCCGTGTTCGACTTGCAGGCAGCAAGCGAAACGGTGATAAGAAAGGCGGCGAGAAAAAATTTGTGGCGATTCATAACGAAGAAAGCAATGTAGTTTGAAAAAATGGGAAAAGCGAAAATGGAATCTTCGGTTCCGAATTTTAGTATTTTGGCTATCTTCGGTATTGCAACCCGATCCGAGTGCCGAAGGTGGTGAGATGCCAGTCCAAATCTTTGACGACATTGAAGAACGGCAGATCCATGTAGGCTCCGACCAGCAGTGCGACCGATTGGCTCAGCTTGAATTCGAAGCCCGGAGATAGTTCCAATGCGATGTTGAAGCTGACGGGATTTGGGAACGAACCAGATGCGATTGCCGGACTTCGCGAGCCCGTCGAACGGCCCGTCGAATCGGTCAGCGTGATGGGGAAGATGATGTTCCTCGTCTCGGTGTAACTATTCGTAATGAGGACACCGGCCGAAAGGCCCGCATAGATATAGAAGAGATCGGGGACGGCATAGTAATATGCGCCGGCATCGAGTGTCAGGTAGGTCAGCGACGCATCGGTTTCGTAGTTTTCGATCAGCTTCGAAAGATGGGATGTGTCGGAATTGCCAAATTCGATCGAGTCCCTGACGAACGTCGAATAGGTATTGATTGCGGAGCCGGAAAAATTTGCGAAGCCAATGCCGCCGGCGAGCTGCCAGCTTTT
>DASYAJ010000522.1:0-2910 GCA_036501405.1 Kapaibacterium sp. (SeqCode) | reverse complement strand
GGCGGGGGAGAGTAGTGAGAAGGCGGCAGGAGCTATGGAAGAAGATGTGGCGACAGCGCCGGAACGAATAGAGATAGCTTCCCGCGAAGCCCATGCACTGTTGCAGGCGCGGTGCCCAGATCAATGGATGGTTAGTCCGGGTGGGAAGTGCAGCGTGTATGGCAAAGGCGTTACCGAGGAAGACCGGGCGTGGGCAGCCTCGCTGCAAATCATCTATCCGAACGTCATTAACAATAAAAAAGACGAAGAGAACGAAGAAGAACTGGACGACGAGGAACCCGATCATGGGCCAAGTTTACTGCCGAACCTCTTTATCTATGATGTTCCGCTCGGAACGTGGGACACGACCCGGCTTCGCCGCGACATCGAGGACCGCGGTGCTGAGGACAATCATCCGGTCGTTATTCTGAACTCGTTCGAGTTCGCATCGATCAGCCGGGGTCAGCGGGAGAAAATGGTGATGCAGCTTTTGGAACTTCGGGATACGCTTGGGTTGACGTTTCTTATTTTCTCGCATGAAATGAAGCGGGACCTTGCGGCGGGACTTCCGGGTCGCGGTCCGCTCGGTATTATCTCGGCCAATGCGGGTTCGGTTCAGCGCTTGAACGATCCTTTCGAGCACCTGATTCGTAACCGAAAGAAGGAAAATTCGGGCATGTACCGCTCAAAACAAGCTGGAAACGGCACAGTTCATGAAGCACAAATGCGTTCGTCGTCGAGAGCACGGTACGAACCGTATCGGAAAATTCCAGTTTTTCGGACCGAGTTGGAGAAGATGCAATGGTTCCGGGAGCAGAAAGAATCGCCCGATTATCATGCCGATCCGTGGTTGAATGAAACGGAGCGGCTGGGGCGGCAGCTTCTGCCGCTGGCAAGATCGCGTGTTTTGCAGCACTATTACGAGAACCATAAGGACCATGTCTTCAGCAAAGGGCAGGAGCCAACCGAATATGAGATCATAACGGGAACCTACGAGGCGAGGGAATACGAGAAGAAGTATTTATTGTAGTGGCGAAGGAGCATTGCTCTTGCGCATCATTCGTAACGATGGCATCTTGCATGGGAAGCTATTGGGACATAAAGCAGAAATGAATGTGGAAATTATCCCATCATCTGCGAATCGAATCGAACCTGGGATGGCGCAGATTCTAAAAAAAAGGCGGAGGAATTTAGGAACGAAAAAAGACGTGGAAATTTTACCGGTTTTGCAAGCGCCAAATCAGATAGATTAGGATGCCCACATTGACGGCTAAAATTCCGAGCTTGAATGCATCGAAGCGGCGGATGAGTTCATAGATTTCGATCGGCACAAACGAGGCGGTCGCGATGACGGTGAAGTACTCGGCCCATCGGGCTTCCATCAGAAGCCCAATGCCTTCGGTAGCGAAAAGCGCCGCATAAAGGAAAGCTCCGATACTCATGAGGATGAGCTTGCCGTTCGTTTCGAATCCGATGAACTTGGCAACGCGGGTCAGGACGCGGAAATGGGCGTCGCCACTGAGGAGCGTAATGCGGTGCAGCAGTTCACCGCGAATTTTGAAATTAAGGAGCGAAATCCCGGTCGCCGAAAGCGCCAGGAGGGTTGCCGCTTTGACGAGCTTGAAAACTCCGATAATGGTATCGCCACGCATCGCTTAGGTGGCCAGCACTTTGGCCATTTGAAAGAGACTGAGATCGAGTTCCTTTTTATTTTTCGCCACGATATCGAGCGGCGTATGAATGATAGAACTATTATGAATGCCAATCAGCACACCATACTTTTCCAGGGCGAGCGCCTCGATGGCCGCAACGCCAAAGCGCGCTGCAAGAATGCGGTCCGACGCGCTGGGAACTCCGCCGCGTTGCACATGCCCGAGGATCGTCGTGCGGACGGTATAGCCCGACATTTCGGGATGATTCGAGATCGCCTGGGCGAGCGCGCTCGCGTTGTACGCCGCGCCTTCCGCGACGACAACGAGGGCATGACTCTTTCCGCGACGGTATGCGCCCAAAATATCCTGGGCGACGTCATTCGGATTCATTTCCACTTCGGGAATGACGACGGTTTCGGCGCCGCCGGCAATGCCGCACATGAGCGCCAGATACCCGGATTTCCTTCCCATCACTTCGACGAGGACAGCCCTCCGATGGGAACTCGCGGTCGTTTTCAGCCGGTCGATTGCTTCGAGCGCGATGTTGGTGGCCGTATCGACGCCGAGCGTGATGTCCGAGCCGTAAAGATCGTTATCGATGGTCGAGGCAATGCCGATGACGGGGAAGCCAAGCTTCGAAAGCTCGGAGGCGCCGGTCTGAGAACCATTCCCACCGATGACAATGAGCGCGTCGATCCGGTTTTCGTGCAACAGTTTCAGCGCATGGACGCGGGATTCCGGCTTGCGGAACTCTTCCGAGCGCGAGCTGCCGAGGAAGGTCCCGCCCATTTGGATGATCCCGCCGACATCTCTTGCGCGGAGCTTCTGGAAATTTCCGGTCAGCAGCCCATCGTATCCATTCGGGATGCCGAACATCTTCATTTCCTTTTCACTGCCGGCTCGGACGGCTGCCCGGATTGCGGCGTTCATGCCGGGCGCGTCGCCGCCGCTCGTTAATACTGCTATTCGATTCATGCTCTGCAAAATTACGCATTGTGGCGCTCGGTGCAATGGATTTCGCTTCAATTGCACATTTCCCGCGCCAGCATGGCACCAGCATCGGCACGCCAGCCGAAAAAATAAAAACGGATTTTGCAAGCACAACCGAAAAAATGTGTTATTTTTGCAATGAGGTAAAGTGAAAGTCGGCACGCCGGTTGCCAATCGAAATCGAACCGGCTCGGCTTTGTAACTTTTACCATCCTTTGCGGGTCATTACTGGATTAACCATACGACTATGAAAACTTCGTTTCGAATTATCGTTTTTGTTTTCCTCAGC
>DASYAJ010000521.1:0-1747 GCA_036501405.1 Kapaibacterium sp. (SeqCode) | reverse complement strand
CATTCTGGGCCTCGCCGTTCCGTTTTTGAATTCCGATCCGAAGATGACCTTCCTGATCACGGCGGGATTTTTTACGCTTTTTGGCATTCCGATGTTTTTATTCGTTCCCGAAGAGCGCCGAGCTTCTTCGCTCACTTTTCCTCAGATTGCAAAAAAAGGATTCAGCGAGTTATCCCGAACATTTCGTCATATTCGCGAATATAAAGATATTACTCGATTTCTAATTGCTTTTTTTCTGTACAACGATGCGATCCTGACTGTCAGCTCGTTCAGCGGAATTTATGCGAAGGAGACGCTCCACTTTGCGATGGTGGAACTCGCGGGATTTTTTGCGATGATCCAGATTATCGCAGTGATTGGTTCCATCCTTTTCGGCAAGCTGGCCGACCGCTATGGATCGAAACGAATGATTGCGATCACGCTCTTTATTTGGATCGCTGTGATTGCGGGAGCGTATTTCACAACGACGAAGCTGGTGTTTTATTTTGTCGGCGCGGGTGCGGGAATTGCATTGGGAGCAAGTCAATCGTGCTCGCGCAGCTTGATGGCATTGCTGACGCCGAAACAGCATACGGCAGAATTCTTCGGATTCTACGATGGGTTTTGCGGAAAAGTCAGCGCCATTATCGGTCCCGTGCTGTTCGGAATTTTTTCGGATTGGTTCGGAGACCAGCGTCCCGCGATTCTCATTCTCGCGCCGATGATTATCATCGGGCTCATTTTGCTCATGGGTGTTCGGGAACAGAGGCCAGCCGTATGAACTTTATTTCGTTAATCGTTTGCGAAGCAGTTCCAGCGCGGCGCTGGCGGAACGTTCGGTGTTCATCTCGCGACCGAAATCGCCTTGCAGCCGTTTTGCGACAGTCGGTTTACCTCGCTCTGCGAGTGCAATCCAAACAGTTCCTATCGGTTTTCCGGGTGTGGCGCCGGTCGGTCCGGCAATGCCGGTTGTGCTGAGCGCGAAGTCGGTCTTTAATCGTTCCAATGCGCCTTCGGCCATTTCGCATGCGGTCTCTTCACTGACCGCGCCATAGACTTCGAGAGTTTTGTTTCTGACTCCTAACTGTTCGGACTTCACGCCATTATGATAGGAAACGATCCCACCGCGAAAGACCTCGCTCGCACCGACGACTTTCGTAATCATCGAGGCGATGAGGCCTCCGGTGCAGCTTTCAGCGGTCGAAAGAGATTTATGCTGTTTGGTCAATGCGCGGACGAGATACTCCTCGATTTTTTCCTCTGCCATCCCGAAAATAAATCTTCCGGCTCGTTCGCGGAGAATGTGTTCGACGCGGTCGATCTCTTTCTGGGCTTTCGCTTTCGTTCTCGCCCGTGCATCGATGCGCATTCTTACGCTGCCCGCGCGTGGAAGAAACGCGAGCGCCGTATTCGTTCCAAGAAATTCCTTCGGATCGCCCACGAGTTCCGCAAGAGAAGATTCCCCAACGCCGGCTGTATAGAGCGTCCGGTGCAGCACGGCTTCGAGCTTGCCTTTGTATTGCTTTTCCAGAAAAGGGAGAACGCCGGTCTCCATCACAAATTCCATCTCGCTCGGCACGCCGGCCACAATAACGAACGTCTTCCCTTCCGAGTGATAAAGCAACCCTGGCGCGGTGCCGCGATCGTTTTTGAGCACTTTAAAATCCTCGGGGACTAATGCTTGTCCCACATTGCTTTCCGGCATTTGTGTATAGCCCAATCGTGCGAATCGTTCCTTCACGGCTTTCAGGGTCGGGTTATGAAGGCG
>DASYAJ010000520.1:0-2869 GCA_036501405.1 Kapaibacterium sp. (SeqCode) | reverse complement strand
GCTTACCCGCGCAATGGAACTCTACGATATGGCCGAACAACGAGGGTGCAACGCCCGCGCTGTGGAGAAGATTACCGCGAACGCTTTTTTTGTCGGCATTTCGAGCGATCTGCTCTATCCGCCAAAAGAGATCGAGCAATTTGCTTCGCTTTTTTCGAATGCGCGTTATAAAACATTGCAGGCTATTCATGGGCACGATTCGTTCTTGGTCGATGCGGAAGCATTGAACCGGATGCTCGTTCCGTGGGAGCGGGAACTGGAAATAACGGCGGAATTTAGAGAGGAAGCGTTGGCCGCATGAGTTTGGAAACCATTGTGACTCCACGCACAAAAAAGCAAACGCGCGCTCTCCGTATCGGACTCTTCGGTTTTGGAGTCGTCGGAACCGGAGTGTGGGATGTACTCTCGGCAAAGCGCGCGGAATTTCGAAAGCAGTTTGGCATCGAGATAGAAATTCCGGCTATTTGTGTGAAAGACATCGATAAGCGCCGCAATCCTTCGGTTCCCGCTTCATTGCTAACGACCGACGCAGACCGCCTTCTCGAAGACGATTCCATCGATGTGATGCTGGAACTGATCGGTGGGCGTTACGAAGCGGCGAACCTAATCGAGCGAGCGCTCGAAAGCCGAAAACATGTCATCACAGCAAACAAACTCGTGCTTGCACACGAGCTGCCACGATTTTCGGCACTCGCGAAACGGAACGGCGTGGAACTGCTCTATTCCGCGTCGGTCTGTGGAAGCGTTCCCGTGCTCGCCGCGCTCGATGAGCTTCGATCTCACGATACGATTCGCGAGATCAAAGGAATCGTGAATGGTTCCACGAATTTCATCCTCACGATGATGAGCGAACTCGGGGTTCCGCTCGAAACAGCCATGGCCGAAGCCCGCATCCGCGGATTTCTTGAAGCCGATCCAACGCTCGATGTCTCTGGCGCCGATGCCGCGCAAAAGCTTTCCGTGCTGACGTATCATGCCTTCGGCGAGCATGTCCCGCTGCATGATATTCAGGTGAGTGGGATCGAAGAGATCACTGCGGAAGATTTCCAGATCGCGAAACAAGCAGGCGAAACGATTAAACTCATCGCTTCGGCACATCGGAACGAAAATGGAAAGATCGAAGCCTCCGTTGGAACCCGCCGTGTTCCGCTGAATCACCTCTTTGCGCATACACGCGATGAGTTCAATGCGCTCGAAATTTCTGCCCTTCATGCCGGGCCGCAAGTCCTTTATGGCAAAGGCGCCGGCAGCCTCCCGACCGCCAGTGCCGTCGTCAGCGATCTTGTGGCGCTCGTGAAAGGGGAATAATATGTCGCAGTTTCCCGTTTGATAATACCCGGAAGCCTTTTTTCCGCTTCCGGCATTTTTTGATGGGCCCTGACAATATACTGACGATTCTTGTCGTCGATGACGACCCGACAATCTGCGAAATGACGCGGGACACGATCGAGAAAAAACTTCCCGGCACCGCCGTTCGTATTTTCAATACGGGCGAGGACGCACTCGCGGGCTTAAATTTCGAGCCGGATATCGCTGTGCTCGATTATCAGCTCGATAGTATCAAGCCCGACGCCATGAACGGCATCCAGATTCTTTCAAAACTCAAAGAGCGGTTCCCAGAGCTTCCCGTTATTTTTCTCACGGGGCAGGACCGGATCGAGGTCGCTTCGAACACCATTAAATATGGTGCCTACGATTACATCGTCAAGAACGAGACGGCCTTTCATAAGCTGGAGCTCGCGCTGGGTCAGCTTGCGAACCTACGCACACTCAAAAAATCGAACGGCACACAAAAATCGATGAACATGATTTTTTGGGTGCTCGTCATCGCGCTGATCGCTTACGTCATTTATTTACGCTTGCATTGAGAATAGCCATCGTGCATCGCTGTTCGCTCTTCGGTTGGATTCTTATCCTGGGAATGGTTCTTTGCGCCGTGCTTCCAAGCGCGCGCGCGCAGGACCAGCATTACTACGATTCGCTGCATGCCGCGTATGCGTTCGCCACGCAAGATACCGATCGCGCCGATATCTTGATGAAGTTGGCCGTCGCGCTCGAGGACGCCGATACGTCCACCGCAATGAGCTACGCGACCGAGTCCTATCAGCTTGCCAAAAAAGCTGGCGACCGGCGGCGGATGGCACGCTTCGATCTTTTTGAAGCGCATGAATTTTCGAGCGAAGGCATTTATGATAGTTCCCGTTCGGAACTCCAGCGTCTCGTCACGGTCGCCCAATCGCTGCCGGATTCGGAACTGCTTTCGCAGGCGTATAGCCAGTTGGGATGGAACGATTTGGAGCTTGCCAGTTACGATGAAGCGCTCGATTATTTCCTTGCCGATCTGGACATTGTGCAAAAAAAGCACGATATAGCAGGCATTTCCAATGCGTTCGATAATATCGGGTGCCTCTATCTCGATGAGCAGGAACCGGAGACCGCGCTGAACTATCTTCGGCAATCGCTACAGTATGCCGAGTCTGGCCGCGATTTGCGCGCTCGCGCGGCTATTTATAATAATATCGGACTGAGCTTCAATGGGCCGCTGCATTCGGTTCCCTTCGAAGCGCGGCTCGATAGCGCACTCTTTTATTTTCGTCAAAGTGCGAGACTGTATGCGAGCGTCGACGAGAAGTATCAGCTCGCCCGCGTACTGGGCAATATGGGCAGCGTGTTCGAGAAAAAAGGCGTGCTCGATAGCACACTCTATTACGATCGTCGTTCCGTCGCCATGCACGAATCCGTTGGGATTCATTCCACCTATGAGGCGGCGGCGTATGCGCAGCTTGGGAATGTCTTCGTTCCGCTGCATCGATTCGATAGCGCATTCCATTATTTGAATTTGGGCCGCTCGATCGATGAACAAATCGAT
>DASYAJ010000519.1:0-1508 GCA_036501405.1 Kapaibacterium sp. (SeqCode) | reverse complement strand
CTGTTGGCGTTCGATACCGCTCTTTACACCTTCCCATTCGATCATGAGCTCATCATAACATTCGCCCCGGACCCACCAAACGCCGGAGTTGATTCCGGGAGAATGTGGCGCTTGCATTTCCTCGTCTGTCAGGTAGCCACGATGCCAGTCGCCTTTCAATGAACTCCAAGTTTCTTCTGAATACATCAAATCCGCCTCCGATGCGAAAAGCGACGCCGGGTTGGCCAAGAAAAGGCAATCGCAGTCAACAAACATCACACGGTCATACCGTTTGGCGTTCATATACGCTCGAGCACGGTATTTAAATGTTTTCGCAAAACTTTCGACGTCACGCGCATTTTCGCCCTCGAAATCGAGCGATATCTCACGGACTCGCCGCCGACCGCATTCGTAAAGCCGGTGGCGTGCATTGGTAAAGGCAAGCACTTCTCCAGAAAAGCTGCTTCGTATGATCGAGTTGATCAAAATTTTCGCCATCAATTGATGATGTGTTTCGCGTGGCGAATCTATTGCGATCGTGTAGATGAGCGCTTTCACTTAATACGTGGCTCCGCGTTTGGAATCATGCTTTGGCGGGAAGAAAGCAGAATAAGCGGGTCGCACGCAAGCTCTTTTCCGCAATTCCGCCGGAATGCCATACACCCACTTCTTGAGTAAACGAATCAACCGTCATTCCCTTCGATCGCCATACCGTTCCAACGGCGAGCGCCGAGATTGCAAAAATGGGAGCTTGCGCAAAGTGTTCTTCACTTTATTCTCTGGGATACAACAGTATCGCTTCACTCACTAACATCGACGAACCCTCAGCATTTCCACGGACGCGAATATTTCATTGTCAATCGTGGACACTCGACCATTCGTCCCCTTTGCGACGGATTCCATTACGTCCGCCCAGCGATCAAGACGATGACTTTCGACGAAAGTACGATTACCAGACATTTATTTACGATGCTGCGTTTTCGGAAAATCGACTCCGCCTCCTCGCTCCTCCGTTTCTGAACCTTACTCCGATCGTCGAGACCGCCCGCATTTTTACATCTTTTTCCTCGATGCCTCTTCGACATTCTCTTCGTTCGCTGGATCGCCACTCCCAAATCGACGTCGAAGTGGCGCCGAATACAGAAGTCGTGCATTTCAAGACCCCGATCGGCCTTCGAAGTTTTCGTTCGACCATTGCCGACGCCGATTTCTATGCGGGAAAGCGGGTCCTTCTTGCTAAATCGAAGGACAATGAGCTTTCTTGGATTAGCGATTGGGTCACCTACCACCAGATTGTTCACAGGGCAGATGCGGTTCTGCTCTTTGACAATGGTTCGAGGAAGTACGATTTAGTGGAGCTCGTGGAGGCAATCGCAGCGAATACTAGGGTCGATAGAATTGGGGTTGTATCATGGCCTTTTCCGTTCGGCCCTCGACCGAGCCGTGCGCGGGTTTTTGACTCCGACTACTGCCAATATGGCGCGCTCGAATCTGCGCACCATCGATTTCTCCCAAAAGCTAGAAGCGTT
>DASYAJ010000518.1:0-1543 GCA_036501405.1 Kapaibacterium sp. (SeqCode) | reverse complement strand
ATATCGCGTCATTCATGAAGCGATTCGACGCAAGCGCGCCGTCTTCGAGCGGAGGATCATTGAACGATCCGCCTTCAATCTCATCTGCAATCTCGCAATTCTCCTGATCGAATTCTTTCGCATCTTTATCGCCAATCAATTTCCCGGCCGCGCGGCGTTCTCCATTGCCAAAAGCTGGCCGGGATCCGGCCTTGTGCATTTCGTCGCCTTATCCGTGACGACGCTCTTCTCGGTGTCGATACCGATTCGCATCTGGGCAAGCGTCCGGACCGAAGAAAAACTGGAAGCCCAGCAGAACCATTTGGTCGAGGCCAGGCTCGCGGCCCTCACGAATCAAATCAATCCGCATTTTCTCTTCAACACGCTGAATTCCGTCGCCACGCTCATACGTGTCGATCCGGACAAGGCTCGGACCGTCGTTTATAAGCTGTCCAACATCTTGCGGCGACTACTGCGAAAGACCGAAAATTTTTCCCCGCTGCGTGACGAAATCCGTTTTATTGACGACTACCTTGCCATCGAGATGGTGCGCTTCGGAGACAAACTCCGGTTTGAAAAGCATGTGAGCGACGAAGCGTTAGATCGCCTGGTGCCTAGTATGATTCTCCAGCCCATAATTGAGAATTCCATCAGGCACGGACTGGCCAATAAAGTGGAAGGCGGAGCCATTCATCTTAGCGTTTGGATCGAAGGTCCCTACCTCCAGATTCAGATCGAAGACGACGGTTTAGGCATTGAAGAATCGAAGCTGAAGAGTATGTTCGAGCTGGGAATTGGCGTAAGCAATGTGAACGAGCGATTGCACGTTCTGTTCGAATCCAATTACACGTTCACCGTCGACAGCACCGTCGGACGAGGCACCCGAACACTCATTCAGCTTCCCGACGTTCCCTCGCACTCGCGCTTCGAGTCCGGCGTGCCGTCAGCTCAGGCTCGTTCGTCCTAAGCTTTTGTATCGAGATAATTGGTGGCGGCAAGAACTCCGCGCATGTAGGAAAAACTTCGTTGCATGCCCGGCAGCGGATCGTTTTCCTTAATTTCGTATTCCAGATTCGTGCAGCCGCGATAGCTCATTTTCACGAGCTGCTGAAAAATGGCGGGGAAGGGCATCTTTCCGTCCCCACAATCGCATTGGCTCTCTTTCACTCGCATGTCTTTCAGATCCTTTACGTGCATATCCAGCAGTCTGGGACCGGCCTCCGCGATGGACTCCACCACGTCCACGCCTGTCCTCGCGGTATGTCCAATATCGATGCACAGCCCACATCGCGGGTCCATATCCTTCACAATGGCAAGAGCGCTTTGTGGCGTCGGAAAATTTTTGTCTTCCGGGCCGTGATTGTGCACGGCGATCTTTATGTTGTATTCCTCGACAAATTTGCCCAGCTTGGGCAGCACGTCGCGCGCCGGCATAACCACCAGCACCGGCATCTCCGCGCGCTTCCCATACTCAAAGGCCTTTCGAATCTCAGCCTCGTCGTATTTCGGAAAACTGATGGTGCCGCCGCCCACGATCGTCAGTCCAGCGTCGTGAATTTCCTTA
>DASYAJ010000517.1:0-13218 GCA_036501405.1 Kapaibacterium sp. (SeqCode) | reverse complement strand
ATCATGGCCGAAGCTATCCAACGGGGATCGTTTCCTTCCCAATCGGCAATCAGGCTACATCTTCACCCGCAGATACAAATAATGCTCACACTGTCTATCGTGTGCAGTTTGTTGGATCCCTCGTTGGCGCGCCCGCAGGTTCCGAAGTCATGATTTATGCACCTGAAGATACTTCCCACGGCACAGCAGTGATCGACAGTGGCTGGCTTTGGACAGATACGATAAGTGGGTGCGCGTCGGACACGCTCCTATTCTCATTTCCATTCGTTATTCCGCCTACGCATTATTTAGATCGCGGAATGACATTCATTATTTATTTTCCCTCAGGCTCATGTTCTGATGTTGGGAACGGAAAAAGAATCCATCTTGACGGTCGCGTGATTGCCGACGCCTCGACACCGCTCTACGATAGCGGTGATTTCATGTATAATGCCCAGAGCGACATGATTCTGGACACAACACCTCCCGCTATTACAAGTATCATTGTGCTTCCTGTCGATTCCACCCATCTTGCAATCAGCATGACAGGCGTCGACGATACAACCGTGGTTCCGGTGGGTTATATCGTTTACACAATCAATGGTGGCCCGCAGAAATTCATGCCGCTTCGCTTTGCAAATAATCTGGCTATTGGAGATTCTACGACCTTTATCGATACACTGGTTTCGCCAGTGAGTCATCCCTTAATCACCTTAAAAGGGTTTGTGCAAAACCAGGTAGGACTTAGCGATTCCACCGTACTCGGATTTTATCCTCTAAAAGAAGAACACCAAGCGGTAAACCCGCTTCCAGGCGATTCCCTACATGTCAATTATCTCATGGTCGATCACAGTGCCAAACTTTTGACCATAGATGTATATAGTATGGGCAACCCAATAGAACTCGACTTAGTCAACGAGGCCGGGCAATCGACAGTATTGACCGTCTCGAACGCTCAGTCCACCGATCAAAAGTTCGTACAATCGCTCTCGAATTTCGCCAGCGGTCCCTATTTTCTCATTATCCGTTCTGGGAATCAAACGCGTATCGAAAACATCATTCTCTAATGACAATGAAAATCATAATAATTGCCATTCTTTGTTTCATCGTATTTTGCGATGAGGCGCACTCACAATGGACGAAAGTCTATCAATCGGACTCATGCCATTGTACTCATTTCCATGATACACCATTAGCAGGAATGGAATTTTTTGGGCAAGACAGTGGAGTCATATGCACGAGCCTGGATGGCATAACCGCCGTGACATTAAGCGGTGGTTTCTTGTGGAAGGGAAGCCCCATGCAACTAAACTTTTCCGACATTACCAGTCCTATTTTTGGCCGCAACTCATGCTTCCTGGACATCAATCACATTTGGTTTTGTAATGGTTCGACTTCTTGTCGTACAAGTGATGCCGGCTACACATGGTTTCTCGATACAAACAAAAAATCGTTTGAGGAAGGGAACTCTATTCAATGTGTCTATTTTCTCGATTCTCTCAATGGCTTCGAAGGTGGTGCTGGTTATTCTTTATTTCGAACGTCCGACGGTGGAAAAAATTGGAATCTTGTCTATGACAGCGCAAGTTCCGATGGGAGTGTCTACCAAATCAAATTTTGTACGCCAAAGCTCGGGCTGGCTCTCTGCGGTGAGTATCTTACCTACATTCTGCGCACAACGGATGGAGGAATAAATTGGACGAATGACACTGTCGGAGGTGGATTTGCTCCTACGGGTCTCTCTTATCCAGAGCCTCATAATGCATGGTACACTGATGGACTGAGGCTATATCATTCGACTGATAGCGGTTTGAATTGGACGATTGTAGCTGACGATCCGCTCGGGCGGGGTGGTTTCCGATCGAGCTGTTTCTTAGATTCCGTTCACGGCATTGCCACCAGTGGCGACCCTGATACATTAACGTTTGGATATACGTCGGACGGAGGAAAAACTTGGATAACAAGCACAATAGATTCGGAGGGATCCTATGAAACTTTTACTTCGTTCCCAAATTTGAACACCGCCTACGTCGGCGGCAGAGATGCGGTCTATAAGCTGAACATACAGGGGCTATCTGTTCCATCGCAATCAGCTCTAATCGACGCTTTTACCGTTTATCCCAATCCCGTTTCGGGAACTGCAAATATTCGCTTCACGACAAATGCGTCTTCACCTGCGAATGTCACTGTTTTCGACATCCTCGGCAATCCCGTCGCGCTGCTGTTCGATGGGACGCTCGAAGCGGGCGCGCATTTGTTCGAGTGGAATGCGAATGGGGTTGAGTCGGGAACGTATTATGTCCGTCTTTCCGGAGATGGAAAAGTGCAAACTGTAAAAATAGTAAAGAAATAAAAAGAACAAGGATTTGCAGGATGGAAAGAATGGAGCAGGATGAGCGCGTCCTCTTTCATAAAATCCTGTACAATCCTTTCCATCCTGCAAATTCCGGTTCTTTCCCCGGAATCACTTTCCTTTCTTCGCATGTTAACCTTTTTTGCCATGCGACCGCTCGGTTCCATCTTTGCCCGTCTGACGAAAGCCGACTTTCGTTTGCCAAAACACCTTTTCTGCGTGTCGATCTGTGGCTTTCTTCTTTTTTCGTTTGGCGCGCGCGCGAATGTTCGTACCACCATTGCGAGCGGCCCCTGGAGCGATTCCGCGATCTGGATGAACGCCGCAGTTCCCGCTTCCGGCGATACCGTTGTGATCGCGACTGGCGATTCCGTTTGGCTCGATACATCGACTCCCGCACTTTCCCGCTTCTCCATCCTGGGAACGCTTGCGCTCGATACCGACACCCTCTTTCTTCAGGCCGATACCGTTGCCACCGATACAACTGTGACCGTAATCGGAACGCTCGATGCGGGAAAAGGATGGTTCCATCTTGGGGATTCCATTCGCTCGATTGTCCATCTTGCTTCCGGTTCGCTTTTTCGGACCAGTGTTACGTTCCCGCCGGATACCGCCGGCATCTTCGATTCGCTGCACACGCCGATGTTCGCCGTCGATCCCGGCAGCACGTTCGAATATTATTCGTTCCAGAATGAAGAGATCGATATTTCCTATCTCGCAAATAATTTGATGGGCGGCGCGTATCGGAACCTAAATCTGAACGGTTGTGTGGGAGCGATTCTCGCCAATCCGATCGCGGTCCAAGAAATGTTGCACATCGAATTCGGTGGGAGTACCAAGATGGGTTATGTACCGCAGTCGGTGACCATTCATGGAAACGTAATCAACGATAACCAAGGCGCCTCCGGCGCGCCGGGCGCGGGACTTCCCGGATGCGGAATGCTTTCGGTGGGCGAAGACACCTGGATTTTCGATGCAACAGGTTCCGGAACGAAAGATACCTGCCACTGGTCTGGTCCATCGCAGCTTGGCAGCGTAATCGTTGCGCCGAACACCGTGCTTGCCATTCGCTTTATCGACGACACCCACTGCGACTCGCTCGATATTCTGACGGAACTAACCGAAGAAGGCGCTCCCTGTGGCGGGCATCTCATCGGCCGCGCCTTTACGGAGCATCAGCACACGCTCGACGCGACCAACCCCATCGATTCCTTCGGCGGGCTTGGCCTGACCATCCGTTCGGGAACCGATCCCTATTTGGGATTAACGAGAGTGGTGCGCACGAGCGGCTATCTGCCCGTAGGGTCGAATCCGGCGAGCGCGCCGATGGAACGATATTATCGTATCACGACCGGCGCGGGTCCGCAGAAGGGAGCGTTGAATGAGATGATAATGCAAGTTCATTGCGATGAATGGAACGACGCGGATTTAACGCGGCTTCATTTTTGGCGCTCGCCCGATGGCGGCGAAACATGGGCTTTCAGTGGGCTGACGAATTACGATTCGAAGCGCGATATTTTCCGATGGGACACGAGCGTGCTCTGCTGGCCGAACGATTCGGGAAGCTTTCTTTGGATGCTTTCCGATGGCTATACCGATATTCCGCTGCCGGTGACGCTGCAGGATTTTCTTGCCGCGCGTAGTGGCGCAAACGTACAGCTTGCATGGCAAACGGCTTCGGAAACGGAGGTTGTTGGCTTCGAGATCGATCGCATTGCCGTCGATCCAATATTGGGAACCGATACGGAACTTCTTGCCACGTATTGGAGCGACGATTCGCTGCGGTCGCGTTCGAGTTCCGGGGCATCCTACCACTTTACCGATGCGAATGCACCGGTCGGAGCCGCAAAATATTCGCTTTACGAAATTACCGACGATGGCGTGCGCGTTTGGCTGAGAACCGAAACCGTTCAGCCGGCGACGACAGCTTCGGCCTATCTCAGCAAGGTGCGTTATAGTTCAGGAACGCTTTCGTTCACCGCCGGCGCGGCATTGAACGTGCATGTCCTGATCGTCGATGCGCTTGGAAGGGTAATCGCTGAAGATGACGTTTTGTGTCAGGCTGGCGCGACGCCGACGATTCCTCTCACGCTTCCACCGGGAATGTTCTTCGTCCGTCTTTCCTGCGCCATCGGGACAGTGACGGAAAAGATCATGGGCGGGGAATAAAAGGAGGGGTAGAACTTTTTCCACATTTTCCGTGAACTTTCTCTCAGTCGGGACCGTTTTCCCACAAGTTTGCGGAAATCGGCCTCATTTTGCTCTTAAAATGTAGTCTGCGCCCTCATCGTAATAGCGATCGGCTGATTTTCTAATTCATTTCGATGACCCAAAAGAGGTTACTGCGCCCTCTTTGAGGTAATAGTTTGCACATCATGCAGATTTTGCGAATTTTAAGCGTTTTTTGCGCGATTTTTATCGTGCTGACGGTCTGCGCCACTACGGGAGTTCAAGCGCAGATCATGTACAATAACGGCGCGATCATCGTCACGAAGCCTTCCAGTTTCGTGCAGGTCAATGGCGCCTATACCAATAATACCGGCTCGATCGACGATTCCGGAACGGTCACCATCACCACCGATTTGACCAATAACACCACGGCAACAGCCGGAGGATCGGGCCTCTATAATGTTGGCGGGAATTTCACCAATAATAGTTCGTGGATCAAAAAAACGGGCACGGTGAACCTGGATGGCATCTCGAACCAAAACGTCGGCGGCACGCAGATTACCACCTTTTACGATCTTCAATTCACTAACGGCGGTTCCAAAACCCTGACCAAAGAAGAGATTGTCGATAGCAATTGCTATTTCAATAATGGGATTTGCTACACGACTCAAACGAATGTTCTGCATTTCGATTCGCTCGGCAATTGGGTGAATATCTCCGGAATGCCGGTCGCGCCATGCGTTAGTTATGTCGATGGGCCCTGCGAAAAGGACATGAACTCGACGAATATGTTCTGGTTTCCGGTCGGCAAGAGAGGCCGCGCCAATACCTGCGCAATCACGCCGACAAGCGCGACCGATGCCACGTTCCGCACACAGTATTTCAATTTCGGCTTTAGTGATGTGACGGACATGCAAGATCCGCTTGTTGCCGTTAGTGGTGTGCAGTACTGGCATGGCGATATCGTTTCGCCGAACCCGGCATCGACCAACGCCATCATTCGACTCTACTGGATTCCCGGAGATTATAGCGCGATGCAGCTTCCCAATCCTTCCGCACTCGTAGTCGGACGATGGGATACGCTATCGCCGAATCCTCCGGGTCCCACGCCGGCATGGATGGATGCAGGTCAGAGCAATATCTCGCCCACGGCCGATTTTAATTCCGGTTGGATTGAATCCTTGACCCAATTGGCAACCCAATTTGGTACGAACGCAATTAACCGCCCATTCACACTCGCCTCGATCGACGGGCCAGATAATTCCCTTCCGGTGCAGATGGGTACGTTCACAGCGCGGCAGGATGGAAAATCCGTGCTGCTCAACTGGGAGACCTATAGTGAGATCGAATCGCTCGGCTTCCAACTCGAACGCGAACGCGCCGGCACGCCGGCCATGGTGCTCGGAAGTTTTGTGAACGATACCGCGCTCATGGCAAAAAGCCCGAGCGGTGCAAACTATCAAACGCTCGACGATAGCGATCTGACAGCGGGCCCCTATACCTATTATCTTTATCAAGTCGATAAGAACGGCATCCGCACCGAAGTGGGAACCCAGACGATCGACTATGCGGACCTCGCCGTGCCCGACGTCGTGAGCATTTCGCTCTATCCGAATCCGGCATCGCTCAGTGCGCATGTTAATTTCGAGCTACCTGCGGCAGATCATGTCCGCATCGATCTTTACGATATTACCGGCCGCTTAGTGGCCCATGGCGTCGAAGGGGATTTCCCCGCCGGCCCGCACCAAATTGCGATCGATATTGCGAACCTCGATCCCGGTGCGTATAGCGTTATTCTCACGAGTGCAAATGCGAGAATCATGCGGAGCCTAATCATCGAGCGGTAGGTAGAAAAACAAGTGTCCGATTCTGTTCGAATGGAGCCGTAATTCCTTCGGGCAATGGATTCTTGGTTGCGACTCATAAAAAAAGCATCGCCCGTTTGCGAGATATGCGAATTCTCGCCCGCCTCGATGCCCTGTTAGCGAACGCCTCACAAAAAACGATCGCGCGCGCGCGACTTCTATGTCCGTTCGCGTGGGATGATCCATTGGTTAGCGAAACAACACACAAAAAAAGCGATCTCGTTTGCGCGCGTCCTGGACCTACGCCAACGCAAAGAGAATGCATGGTTAGCGAAAAAACCGTTCGCGAATAGCGATTAGCGAAAACGGTTTGCAAAACGATAGCACCAATGGTAATAGCACCATGATGCTCATCGAAGACCTCACAAAAAAAATCGGCCACCCGATGCCATAACGGCAGCGGGCGGACCGGACATTGGTTGCTTTTTTGCGAAAAAAATGAGGCTTAAAATTTTTATCTTCCGGATGATCCGGATTTTACTTCCCGTGGCGCTGATGGCGGCCGCGGAATATTCGGTCGCGCACGCACAGGGAAATGTCGGCATTGGCACGACTTCGCCCGATGCGAGCGCGCTGCTCGATCTCAACAGCACCTCGAAGGGCTTGCTCGTGCCGCGCATGACGCAATCGCAGCGGGGATTCATTTCAAGTCCCGCGACCGGCGATCTTGTTTTCTGCACCGATTCGCTGACATCGCTGACGCCTTCCACCTATTATTATTACAACGGTTCCGCGTGGGTTCCCATCGCGAGCAATTATGTGGCAAATTATCTTTCGATTTCAGGCGTGCTCTACGGTCCATCGTCGATCCAGAATACGCTAACGGCCGGCGCGACGCCGCTCTTTAATGTTGGCTATGCTGCGGCTTCCGGCGCGAGCGTCATCGAAGCTGGAGCGAAGATTACCTCGGACGCCAGCGGCGCGACCAATGGAACTTGTACCGGACTCACGGTTGCTGCAAAAGGTTCCGGCTCCGGAACTTCGACAGCACTTGCTCTTTCTTCCTCCGGTGGTGTATCGGATACGGATATCGATGGAACCGGTTCGAATTGGTCGGTGACCAGCGCTGGAACCTTAACGGTTGGCAAAACAAATTCCACAACCGGAACCGTGCAACTGGCCAATAACAGCAGTGCCAATCTTACTTCGTTCCAGGCAGGCAATGCCACGGCATCGGTGACGTACACGCTTCCACCATCGGCTCCGACGACAAGCGGACAAGTCCTTTCCTCTACGACATCCGGAGTCCTGAGCTGGCAGAGTAATAATGGGACCAGCACATCGTTTGGCGCGACCGGGGCCTCTTACATTACCCGTTCGACGGCAGACCTTACGATCCATAGCACAGCGTGTGTTCCGGTTCCGGGGCTTTCCTTTCCCATCGCTGCGGGGGAAGTGTGGTCCTATCGAATGGAGGTGGTCGAAGCCTCGACGAACAACCAGACCTCAGGCTTGTATGTCGGCATTAGTTTGCCATCCGGTGCTTCGCTCATTGGCGAGGCGGAAGGACTCTACGATTTGAATGCGAACGGCCATGAGGTATTCAAGAAGATGACAACGAGTTGTCCGATAGGAACAACCGTTCCATCGTCCTGGAATGGCGAGCTGGTCGGGCCATATAATAATGTGCAGAATAACGACTCCACCTCAGGAATTTTACTTTATGGCACGGTCGATAACACCAATGGAGCGGCTGGAACTGTCCAGCTCGTGTTTGCGACGGCGGGAACCTCCATCCATGTGATCCGAAAGAATTCTTTTGTGACGTCGTGGAAATATGCGTTGGTGAATACTTTCGATCAGATCTACACGTCAAGCACGACACTTGTGGTTCCCTCTGGTGTCTCTGCCATCTACGTCAGTGGCTATGGCGGTTCGGGCGGCGGCGCGGGCGGCGGTGCAAAGACGGCAGCCGGCAGTTTTGGCGCGGGAGGCGGCGGTTCCGGCGGTGCGGGAGAATCGATCCCGACCACAGGCATTTCCGTGAATGGCGGAGAAACACTGACGATAACAATTGGAGCAGGCGGGTCTGCAGGAACCGGAGGAACTTCCTCTGGCACGGCAGCTCTCGATGGAGACAACGGCACGAGTACGACAATTACCGGATCCGTTTCTGGAACGATCTTTACGGCCAATGGCGGGAGTGGAGGCACACACGCTGCGAATGTTTCCTCCACCAATGGCGTAGGAGGTGCGGGAGGAAGCGGTGGTTCTGCTTCGAGTACGCCACCAGGCATCGTCGGAAACACCGGCAATACGGGCGATACAGGCTCCTCTGCTCTAACAACCGCTGCCACCGGAGGCGCTGGACCGGGCAATGCCAATACCGGCGGTTCGGGCGGTACCGGTTTTGGCTCCCCCAGCGTGACGGGAAATGGAGGCGCTGGAACGGCAGGCGCCAAGGGATATTTAGAATTAGCATATTAAAAAGTTATAGGAAGAAAGTTACTGTAGGAAGATAATCTCGTTCTCCTTAGCACTCTCACATTTAGTAAAGGGAAGCCATCCTCTTGCGTAGTGAGTGCCGGGTTCTTGGTTGCGATAATATCACTAATGGTGCTATAACCTCACAAAAAAAAGAGCATCTCGTTTGCGCGCGTACTGGACCTACGCCAACGCAAAGAGAATGCATGGTTAGCGAAAAAACCGTTCGCGAATAGCGATTAGCGAAAACGGTTTGCGAAACGATAGCACCAATCGTAATTAGCACCAATGGTAATAGCACCATGATGCTCATCGAAGACTGGAAAGTCTGTACCGTTTTCGGTCCAATGTCGTACTAACCGGACTGACGCTCAATACGACGTACTGGATCGATCCAGTGCTTGCGGCCATCACGGGTGGAACTGCCTCTATTTCAAACGTGAGTGTATCGGCGGTGGAACCGTGAGCGATGTTATTGACAGAACTACCAGAGGAATGAATTCAAAATAGCGGAATCCCTACCCGTCCCCCATTTAACCGAGCACTACTCGTCGCGCGTTGACGCGAATGAGAAACGAGCCCGCGTCCTGGTAACTGGTTTTTGCTTCTCTTTTACGAGTTGGAAGGTAAAATCGTCCGAATTCGGGACGCGGCTGTCCGATATTGAGACGAAACAGCACTATTCATGAACCATGTTTGAAAATAATTTCGATTTTGTGGAGAATTATCGGAATATGGGGAATAGTCGAGGTAATCGCGGTGTCTCATTTAGCGACAACACACTCTAACGGCCAAGCGGGCCTCGCCGCCTCCTTGACCAATTGTATCGGTTGATGCCCCCGGCCGAAGCTGGACAAACGATACAAAACCTACAGTTTAGTTATGCCAAAAGTGGGATCGCTATTCCCCGCTTCTAAGAAGTATCTCAGCCTGCCCGGACACCGGGCGGCAGCGCATGTGCTATTACTTCTGATTCCTATCTCTGCGAGTGCCCAGAACGTCGGCATTAGTACCGCGACGCCCGATAAATCCGCCATCCTCGAAATGCAATCGACGTCGCAGGGTTTCCTTCCGCCGCGCCTGACGAACACGCAGATGACGAACGTCAGCCTCCCCGGTGTGCCCGCCACCGGGGATCTCGTCTATAATTCCACTTACGTGAATTATTACTTCTATAATGGTTCGATCTGGACTCCGATGATCGGCAGCGGGTGGTCGCTGACGGGCGATGCCGGCACGAATCCTTCGACGAATTTCCTTGGAACGAAGGATGCCGTCGATCTCGTGCAAAAAACGAATAACATGGAGCACCTCCGCATCTATAACGGGGGGAACGTCGGGCTGACGAATAGCGGCCTGGCCGAAACGCTCTTTTTCTATGAAGCTTCGGGCCTTGGAACGAAATATAATGCGTTCAAAGCCGGCGTGCAGACGGCCGATACCTTAGGAGTGATTATTCCCCATTACGTTTGGCCTCTTGGCGGCGATGGAATTCCGAACCAATGCCTTGTCACCGACGGAACCGGAAACCTGAGCTGGCACACCTTCGCGACCTTTGGCGGTAGCGGTTTGCTTTCGCTTTGGAAGCGCGGTTCGGCGGCCGGCGGCGAGTATTCCGATAGCACCGGCTCTTCCGATAGCGGCCCATACTCCATTGCGGCCGGATTTCACACGACCGTCACCGGTAATTACGAAACGGTCTTTGGCGACAGTACTTCGGGCGTCTCGGGTTCGTATGCGGATGTGGCTGGCGGCAGCGGCAACTCCTCCACCGGCAATTACGACGTATCCTTGGGTGGCCAGGACAATCAGGCCTCTGCAACTGCAAGCAATATCTGCGGTGGGGAAAACAACTATACCTCCGGTAACGAAGAATCGGTGATCGATGGATTCGGCGCGACCTTCAGCGGTTCGAACTCGACAATCATTGGCGGATGGAAATGCAAGACCACCGCCAATTACGAATGCCTCTACGGCTATAATTTTACCGATGGTACAACAGGCTCAATGGCCTTCGATATTGGAACGCACACCTTGATGGGTTTGAACACAACGGCTCCGACGCAGGCAATGGACGTCGTGGGGAACGTGAGGTTTTCGGGCGCGCTGAAGCCCAATAACACCGGAGGGTCGAACGGTAACTATTTGCTTTCAGCCGGCGCGGGCGTCCATCCCACCTGGGGAGCCATCGCTATTGCCGGAACCTTCTGGAGATTGGTCGGAGTGTCGGGAACCGTTCCTGCCACGAACTACATCGGCACCACCGACGCCCAGCACCTGGCGATCCGCACCAGTGACGTCGAACGCATGAGGATTACTTCGGCCGGAAATGTGGGCATTGGCACAACGACCCCGCTTCATCCGCTCACTTCGATCTTTGCCAGCACCACCGACGAAACGGCCTCTATTTATGGCGAAGCTTCCGGCGCGACGGCCTCGCAAGCGGTGGGCGTGTGGGGAACTTCGACCACCGCGGCTGCGAACACCGGAACGATCGGCGTACTCGCGACGGGAAACGGAAATACTATGGCTGGTACCACGAACGCGGCGATTCAAATTTCGCAGGGCGAGTTCGGGATGGGCCGCACGACCGAACCGCCGCTCACCGGCTCCGATGTCGAACCGGCCGCCAGCGGTGTGCTCTATTCGCAGCAAGGGCCTTCGGGCGTCATTCAACTTTCAATGCAAGCGGACCTCGGCGCCGGTGCGCCGACGGCGGGCGTCTATCAGGACTTGGGTGCGGTCACCATTACGAACCGGTATATCAATTCCAATAGCATCGTACTCGCCGACGTGGTGCAGAAGACGAATGGCGGCGGCTCGCCCGATCCGAAGAATTCGGTTTATAAAGTCGATGTGCAAAGCACCACGGCAGGGCAATGCACATTCCGCCTTGGAATGATTCCCTTCGTGACCGATGCGAATAGCTATCAGGGTTCGGACCAAATCCGCATTGCTTACCTCGTGATTAATCCCGGACGATGACCACACGCATACAGACTCGGATGGCAAACCATCGCTCCCATGCGGGACGCGAGCGGTCGTGCTATGCTGTTGCGTTGCATTTTGTTTTTGCATTAGTGCTTTGCACGTCCTGCTGCATTCGTTCCGTCTTCGCGCAGGGCAACGTCGGAATCGGAACGATTTCGCCGGACGCGAGCGCACTGCTCGATCTGACGAGCACAACGCGCGGCCTGCTCACGCCTCGTATGACCGATGCCCAAAAGTGGTCCATTGCAACTCCTGCGACGGGCCTCATGATCTATGAGACGGATAATGCGACGGACGCGCGCGATGGAGCCTATCTTGGCCAAACACCTACGTTTTGGTTTTATAATAGTACTTCTTGGGTTCCCTTCGTCGGTGGCGGATGGCTCGTGCTGGGAAACTCGGGCACGAACCCGATCAATAATTTTATCGGAACGAAAGATTCGGAGGACTTCGTCGTCCGCACGAATAATATCGAACATTTGCGGGTCTACGCGGCGGGGAATGTCGGCCTGACGAATACAAATAACACCGCAGAGGAACTTCGTTTTTACGAACCCTCTGGGTCCGGCTCGAATTACAGCGGCTTTAAAACCGGCGTGCAGACGAACTCCGTTACCTATACCTGGCCGCTCGCCGATGGCAATGGAACAAATTATGTCCTCTGTACCGATGGGTTTGGGAGCCTGTCATGGCGAGGTTTCGGCAGTTCGGGCGGTGGTGGGTCCGATACCTTGTGGGAGCGCGGTTCGGGACGTTTTGCGCTGGCCGGTGTCGGCAACGGTAATACCGCTTCGGGCGATTATTCCATCGCGGCAGGATACGAATCCCTCTCATCGGGAACGTATGCTGTCTGCTGGGGATCGCAGAACCGCTCGACCGGCACCGCCTCGACCGTCACCGGTGGCCAGTACGACACCGCGAGCGGTGACTATTCCACCGTCAGCGGAGGCTACCAAAATTCGTCGAGCGGGAATTATGGTTTTGTCGGCGGCGGCGAGAACAACAGCGCCTGCGGACCCTATTCGGCTGTGGTCGGAGGGTATTTGAATACGGCGTGCGGGAATTATTCTGTCGTGCTCGGCGGCAACCACAACTATGCGAGCGGGAACTTCGATCTTGTCTTTGGCGTCGGAGCGAACGTGACGCAAGATTCGAGTGTGGTCTTTTACAATTCAAGTACCACGCTGAAGTTAGGGATTGGGAACTCCAGCCCGACCGAAGTGCTGGACGTTACCGGTAACCTGAAATTCTCCGGCGCGCTTATGCCGAACAACCAACCGGGAACCTCCGGCTATGTCCTTGCTTCGACCGGTGCGAGCAGCTCGCCAACGTGGGTACAACCCTCTAACCTCTATTGGAATATCCTCGGGAATAGCGGAACGAATCCTGCGATCAATTATATCGGCACGACCGATGCGCAGCCCCTTGTCTTTCGCA
>DASYAJ010000516.1:0-3232 GCA_036501405.1 Kapaibacterium sp. (SeqCode) | reverse complement strand
TGAGCAAACGCTGCTTGTCTAGGGGCAAAGTCAGTCCCTATAAAAAATATAATTATTTTCGGAATATTTGAAACATTTTTGATATTTATACGTAGAAGGTGGAATATGTCTTGGAGAAAAACAAAAAGCCCAATTTTTTCTTTCTTGGAGAAGCGAAAAATGAAAACGCATCCAACACACACTATAAAATCTGTTTCAACGAATAATTTTCGAATTAACGATTTCCTAACCGCCGGAATGAAACGAGATTTGTCCGGAAAGGCTTTTGAGGTTCTAAATTCCAGCGAAAGTATGATTCCTTTCACTGGCAGCGCGGTTCGCGTTGAAGGGGCAGACGCTGGAATGAAGGAGGATTTTATTGCTCAATTAATTGTCTCGTAACACTGTGATAATGTTCAAACGAGTATTTTTGCACCGCTTACTGAGGCGGAAGTCCCGAAACGGAAATCCGAAGGTAAGTGGGCTGCGATTGCGAATTCGTCAAATAGAAATAACGATTTCTTAATACTCAGTTCAGTATCGCTCAAATTCTTACGACATTTTACAATGAAAAAATTAGTTTCTTTTTTCGCTTTAACACTACTCGTTACCTCATTTGCAACGACCGACGTTCATGCGCAAAGCACGACGGACTCCACCTTTAAACCGCATTGGTCCATTAACGGACAGCTTTTTGCAGATTACTACTACGTCATGGCAGCCGATACGTTCGCCGGTAAAAAAGGCAGTACCTATTACGAGCCAAATGCGAATATTTCGGGCACAGCGAACAGCCGTTATTATCAAGCGTTTGACCTTCGCCGCGTACAATTCGGTGCCAACTACTGGTTCACCCCGAACATCATCAGCAAGTTCCTCCTCGAACATGAGAGCGGAGCCGCAGGTACAACACCACCAACTGGCGGCGGCGATGTTTTAGGTGATGCTAAACGAGGTATGTACGTAAAAGAGGCAAGTATAACATTCGTCAACGCGATTCCCATGGCAAACCTTATTTTTGGCCAGCAGGCGACCAATGTTTTCTCTGTCGATGAAGGGCTGATGGGGTTCCGGAGTCTCGAAAAGTCTATCATCGATGAGCGCGGCATGAGCGAGGCGGGATCGAATGATCTCGGAATTCAGCTCGCCGGTAATTTCGATAACGACAAAAATTACGGATATTCGGCCTTGATCTCGAATGGCACTGGTGCCAAAGACGAGACCGATAAGTACAAGGCGTTCACGGGTGAGGTGAATGCTAAGTTTATGGATAAGCACATCGTCGTTGATATTTCTGGCGATTATATGGACAAGGCAAACGCGACCACGACGATTAATAAGGATACGATTAAAGGAGTGGCGCAATCGAATTCACTTTTGAAAGTTGCAGCGGCCTACACCTCTTCGGCAATTACCGGCGGTGTGGTTTACGCAATGCACACACTTACCGGCCAAAGCGGTACAACTTCAGGTGGTGATGCCGAGCAGACAGGTCTCTCGTTCTTCATTCGCGGCCAGATCATCGAGAAGCAGCTTAATTTCTTCGCTCGCTACGACATCTTCGATCCAGATAGCAAGGAGTCCACAGACAATGCGCTGGGGCGTAAGGAGAACTTACTTATTATCGCCATCGACTGGGTTCCAGACGTTGCAGCACAGAACGTGCATGTTATGCCGAACTTCTGGATGGATATGTTCAAGGACAAGAGTTCGGCCGGTGCATCGTACGAATCGATCGTTGTGCCGCGCCTTACATTCTCTTACAAGTTTTGATATAGTACCTCTTAGTTAACGAATGAAGGCTGAGGGATGCGAGCCTTTGCATCCCTCGCTTTCATTCGAAATAGATCCAAAAATTTTACACGTCGAGCTTGCGTGTGCAATGCAGAACAGCATTCCCTTCGCGGACATGCAGAACGCGGCGGGGAACTTCATCACGCCGAGCGTCGAATCGGCTTCGGCGGCGGCGGAAGGATTCCCAATGCCGGACAACAGGACGGCCTTCATCACGAACACCTCCGAACGGATCGAAGGCCGAGATGGTCAAGAAGTTCATGCAGTACGTTATCACGACGGGCCAGAGCGATAAGAAAGCGCTTTGCTACGCCCGCTCCCGCAGACGGTCGTGAATGCTATCATTCCGCAGCTGCAGAGCGGCATCGTCCGCGACGGCAAAATAAAAGTTCTTTCCCACCGATCGTGAAGCGGGTAACGAGCAATCGTTACCCGTTTTTGCGTTTGGAATCATTCCTTGATGAACTTCGCGGCGCTGGCCCCATCGCTCACGAAATAAACGCCAGATGGGAGCGAAGAAATATCGAGCACATTGCCATTCTGCGGAACGATGTAACGGCGCCCCAAAGGATCGGAAATAATAAATGCGTGGTGGTCGCCGTCCTCGGCGACAACAATGGTTATTTCATTAGTGGCGGGATTCGGAGCGATTGGCCCCATTGAACTCCCTTGCGAACCCGGCGAATTCTCCACGGATGCTAGTCCAGAAACACCGACGCCGAGAGCAAGAATCGTATCGACATGCCCATTCTCTCCATCGGACCAATCGATGAGAACTTTTCCTCGTTCCGAATCGGCAATCGTCGGCTTGAACGAAAGCGTGAATGTCGAAGGAAGGGCATTAGGAACGAAACGGCTGACGGTTGTAAAATTGAAGTCGATGAACGCTACGCTATCCGGCACAAACCGAATGCTGTCCACGACGACCCTCTCGCAGCCAGCGGCGGTAAGGGAAAATGTTTTGGAAATCAACTTTGCACTGGCGATGGATTGTGTGCCGAAGTTAAAAATCGCTGGAGCATTCACTGTTAACTCGCCGGGACTCGGTTGAATAATAACAGTCAGCGGAAATGCGGTATCGCCTTCGTTGAAATCGTCGTCCGAATAATGGAGATGAACAAGGACCGGGAACGTTCCCGCGATATTGGGAACGATCGTGATCTTTGGAGTATCGGGATATTCGTCCCAGGGATGCCAGACGCCCGAGACGGTGTATGACGCCACCGCGGAATCGAGTCCTTCGATCGTGATGCCGGTCAGTCCGCCATTATTGCAGCTATCGGACTTGAATTGGAACCAAGTCCAGAACGAAGCCGAATCGCAAAGCTTGAGGACCAGTTCGTCGTTCGAGGGGCCACCAATGACTTCATGCCACGTTAGCAGGGTATGCGGCGGTTCTTGCGGCGTATAGCAATAGGGGGGATCGTTATAATACGTCGATTTCCAAAGGACGTTCGCA
>DASYAJ010000515.1:0-8008 GCA_036501405.1 Kapaibacterium sp. (SeqCode) | reverse complement strand
AACACGGATGCCGAAGGACGCCTTGTACTTGCCGATGCCCTGATCTGGGCCGAACGCTACAAACCGAAATCGGTCATCGATCTTGCGACGCTGACTGGCGCGTGCGTCGTGGCGCTGGGCCATGTGACCACCGGCATGATGGGAACCGATAATGCGATGATGGATCGACTCAAACGCCATGGCGATGCGACTTATGAGCGCGTCTGCGAAATGCCGATCTACGATGAATACGACGAGCTGATCAAGTCCGACGTCGCCGACATCAAGAACGTGGGCGGACGCTGGGCGGGCGCCATCACGGCGGCGATGTTCCTGAAGCGCTTCACGAATTATCCGTGGGTGCATCTGGATATTGCTGGAACCGCGATTTCGGATTCCAACGGCGATTACATCCCGAAAGGCGGAACGGGCGTTTGCGTCCGCCTGCTTACGCGGATGTTGAAAGAAGAAGCGAATGCGTAATCATTCCCGCTTCTTTTTTTCTAATCATTCCCCCTCCTTTTCAAGGAGGGGGTTAGTGAGTGAATCCCCGGGTGGCGATGACCATCCTCTTCTCCTGATTTCGAGCGTGAGACATTCATTCTTTTTTGCGTGTTGAAGTATTCCTCGCATTCATTTTTACGAGACCATTCCGAGACCTTTATCTTTGTGAGACCTTTATGAAGACAACCCGAAAAACCCTGCTCCTGACGCTTCTTACAACGCTCGCGCTGCAAATGGCGGGTTGCGGCGCCGCGGACGTTCAGAGCGCGAAGCTCTATCGTCAGCGCCGCGACTATCCGCAAGCCGATAAGATGCTCCTAAAGGCGATCCAGGAGGATCCCACGAACGACGAAGCGTGGTATCTCTACGCGGAGAACCTGAACGACCTGAAGCAATTCGAAAAAATCGCGTCGATCATCGACACCGCGATGCTCTACTCGACGACGCACCGCGCGGAACTCCAGGTGCTTCGGCATAATACGTGGATCGAGCTATATAATGGCGGTCTCGGCGCATACAGTGCGAATCCCGATTCGAAAGATGCACAGCAAGCGGCGATGGGCTATCTCGAATCGGCCCAAAAGCTGGAACCGGAACAGCCGGAGACCTACGAACTACTCGGGCAAGTCTATTATTCTGCCGGCGATACGGCGAAAGGTATTGCGAATTATCTTGAAGAGATCAATCAGGTAAGCGCCGGATATAACCAGGGCATTACGATGGGCCTCATGCTGAACATGAAGCCCGACGAAGCACAGCACGCAATGGGCGGCGCGCCTTCGAAGCAATCCATTGTGCCGATTAACAATACCGACAGTGCGATGATTTATGTGTATTCGAATAAACAGACCTACGTTTATTTCGAGCGGGAGCAAAAGCCGCCGCATAACTGGCATCTGACCGGCTGGCGCGTGACAAGTTCCGATGTCGATGGGATGCAACCGATTCAGGTCTCGACGCAATCCTATGAATTTGTGGCGAACGATTATTATCAGAAAGGGCTGGCGGCGCAGCGGGCTGGGAACAAAACCGAATCGGACGAGCAGTTCGAAAAAGCGATTCCGCTGCTCCTGACACTCCAGCAAATCGATCCCTCGAACGAATTTGCTTCCCAGGCGATCCCCGATATTTATACGCGCATGGAGCGGCTCGACAAAGCAAAGCAAGCCTACGAAACGATCCTCACGAACCATCCTTCGAAGGACATGTACATTTCGTACGGTACGCTGCTGCTCAAATCGAACGATTATCAGGGCGCGATTACGGCGTATCAAAAGGCGCTGGCGCTTGCTCCGAACGATGAATCGGCGCTCTTCAATCTCGGCGCGACTTACAAGAACATGGCTGCAGCCGATCAGAAAGCGAACAAAAAAACAGAGTACACGAGCGAACTGCAGCAATCGACCGATTACTTCGAGAAACTGCACGCCGTGAACCGGAACGATCCGAATGTGCTGATGAACCTCGTCGAGAACTACGATATTCTCGGCAAGAAGGACAAGGTGATTTCGCTCGTGTCCGATCTCGAAGCATTGAAATCGACCGACATCGCGCAGACACATCAGTATTGGGATTTGCTCGCGCGGGTGTATGCCCGCGCGAACCGGTCCGCCGATGCGCAGACGGCGTATAAGAAATCAGACGAATTAAAACAAGCAGGACACTGAGCGAATGGCTATTGGCTAATTTTGAATCATCCATTTGCATTTCGAAATTATCATGCGCCATTATCCACCAGCTACTATTGATTAGCCGATAGCAAATAGCCATTTAGCCCATAGCCATTATTAAAGAAATTATGCCAGAAAAAGATTCTATTCCTCCGGTTCCGATGCAGCAGCAGCTCCAGGTCGAGCTGGGTGAAAAAGAAGCGGAGGGAACGTATTCGAACCTTGCGATCATCACGCATTCGCCGGCGGAGTTCATCATTGATTTTACGCGCGTCACGCCGGGGGTGCCGCGCGCGCGTGTACTCTCGCGGATTATCATGACGCCGCAGCACTTCAAGCTGCTCTTGAACGCGATGCGCGAGAACATCGAACGCTTCGAGCAGCAATACGGTGAAATTCGTACCGAGCGGCTGGGCGAGCATCCCTTTGGCTTCCGCACCAGCGGTCCCGGAACAATTCCCGGCGCGGGCGGGGAAACGGTGCATTGAAACGGTGCTACAGCTTCCTAAATACTTGGAACTTGTAGCGAATACTGGATTTGAAGTGTCATTCCCGCGAATGCGGGAATCCAGCTTTCCTGTATAAGAGAAGTTGTTTTGTCGCTTACTCCTCGGGTTTCAGGTCACAAAAAAATACCCGAAACTCTTTCCGAAAGCAAGCGTTAGGGAAGCGTTAACTTTTTTATATCTGCTGCTCTTATGATGCGCACCGTGCTTCCAATTGTACTCCTACTCGCTCTCGCAGGCGTATCCGGCTGCGTTTGGGCTCCGAATTCGACCGAAGTTTCTTATCCGGGAAATCCTTACTCATTCGAAACCGGATTTTTGGTCCATCGGATTTCGCAGCGTTCGATTGCGGGAACGGAATCGGTCCAGACGGTCGTCTCGCCGTATTACTCCGCTTATCCCGATTCCACGCTTTATCTCATCGTCAATGGCGATACCGCGTACCGCCATCCCATCCTTTTGTTCCCGCCGTCGTATGATTCCAGCGCGCCGTATCGCGTGGATGGTTCTGCGAACATTGTTCAACTCGTCTATCCCTCTTTTTCGATTTCGGATACGAGCTATGATCAGGAATTTTCCGCGCAAATTACCGCGCCGGCTTATGGCGATACGATTTATCGCGCGAAAGGCGTGCTCATTGGCGTGACGGTCATGCCCGGATCGACCTCCGGTTATGGAAATAGTTTTGTCGAACTGACCGATTCGAATTACTTCTACTCTCAGTCGCTCGATTATGAATTCAATACGACGGCATCGTTCCCGTCGAACGAGCTCGAGACTTTTACGGGGAATATTGCGTGGGCCGATCTTCATTTCACCGAAATCTCAGAGGACTACCCCATTTACCCTAATAGCTATAGTTTCCGGCGCGAGGTTGATGTTGACCGGATTGTCGCGTATCCTCTTCACTAATTTTTTCGATTCGATCCATGCGTCTGACAAAACTCGCCATCGTTCTGAGCGTCGTTCCATTTCTGCTGACAAGCTGCGCGACAATGTTTCGTGGTTCGAGGCCGGACGTGGAAATTGTTTCCTCCGCGAATGTGAAGGTGGAAGGCGCCGGCGGCCCGGCGCAAGTGTATCGGGATGAAGGCGGCATCGTCGTACATCCCGATGTCGCGCGCACCGATTCGCTTCGCATTAGCTATGGCGGTCAATCGACAACGGTGGCACTCGCCAAAAATGCAAGCGGTCTCGAAATCCTCAATCTCCTCTCCTTCGGCATTGGCTTTACCGTGGACGACCTGAGTCACTCGTGGTTCAATTATTCGCCCGTGTATGTTACGGTCGATTCGGGCCCGAGCGGCGTGACAGCTATTCACGCCTCTTCGACCAATTGGCTCGGCGAAACGCCGGGCAAGCGGGACCTTCACGGGCTTCTGCTTTTTGGAACGGGATATTCGTTTCAAACGGGCTCCGGCAACAACATTCCCTTTCTTTTTTCTGATTTAGTGAGTCCACTTATCTCGATTCAGGCTGGTATTGGCATCGATTACAAAAAGAAATTAGAACTTTTATATCTGTTCCGCAGCGAATCGAGTTATGGCATCTCTTCCGATGGCGAGACCTCGGCAGAAATCGACGGCGCGGACCTTTGCCTCCGATGGTTTTTTCAGAAGAACCTTTTTATTCAAGGCTCTTATGGACGCGGATACGCGACATCGAATTATTACTATAGCGAAGTGTTCGATCCCGAAACGGGAACCTATACGAATACGAATAATCCATCGGTTGGCTTTAACGAAGCAGGCGCAGCCATCGGCTGGGCGGGAGATATTTCCTATATCGCGCTCCAATATTTTACCGGACTCAACTCGTTCAACCTCAACAATTATACGAACATCCAATATCACACGGTCTATCTCGATTTTGGGTTAAATTTTCAGTTGTGATTACGTTTCGATGTAGTCCAGGTCCTTGTGGAACGTTTCTTCGAGTCCGAAAAGCGAGGCGATTCCAATTACGAGCGTGACCGCGCCGACGATCGCGGCAGCATAGAGGAGCGCGTCGTTCGGGTCGTAATTTTTTGCGAGGAGTGCGCGCAGCCATTGAAAGACGAGCGCGATCGGCACGAGGGAACCTCGCACAAAATTGGGAACGGTCGTCGCAACGGTGGCGCGAACATTCGTTCCGAACTGCTCCGCCGCAATGGTTACAAAGAGTGCCCAGTAGCCATTCGCAAAACCGAGCACGGCACAGATCGTATAAAACATGTGTGGGGAAGTCCCGCTCTGAAGAAAATAAACTCCGACGAGGATGCTTGTCAGCACGAGGAAGAGCAGCAGCACTTTTTTACGGCTTTTCATTTGTTGGCTGAGCGCGCCCGTCGCGACATTGCCGAAGGTGAGGCCGAGATAGAACCAGAAGATCGCTTCTCCGCCGGTGATCGGACCGGTTACGCCCATGGCTTTCGAAAATTCCGGCGCCAATGTCATCATAATGCCAACGAGGAACCAAGTTGGGAACCCGATCAGTATGCAGCGCAGATACTTTTTGAAGCGAGCTCGGTTTGTGAACAAACTAAAAAAGCTGCCGCGCCGCACCGCTGTCGCCGCGATTTTTTTGTACATGCCGGATTCCAGCACGCCAAGTCGAAGCAGAAGGAGAACGATTCCCAAGCCTCCGCCAATCCAGAAGCAGGACTGCCAGCCGAAGGCTTGCGCGACACTCCAAGCCAGCAGCGCACCCGCCACGCCAACCGATGTGATGAGCGCCGTGCCATACCCTCGATATTCCTTGGGAAGCAATTCCGAAACGAGCGTCACGCCCGCGCCGAGTTCGCCGGCGAGTCCGAGTCCCGCAATGAAGCGGAGCACCGCGTATTGCTCGACGGTCTGGACGAAACCGTTTGCGATGTTCGCCAGCGAATACAGTATGATGGAGCCGAAGAGGACCGAAAGCCGTCCTTTTTTATCGCCAAGAATTCCCCACGCGATGCCGCCTAAGAGCATTCCTACCATCTGGACATTCAGCAAATAAATTCCGGTATCGAGAATGGCCGTGGACGAAAGGCCCAGTGACCTAAGACTGGGAACCCGAATAATCGAGAAGAGGACGAGATCGTAAATATCGACGAAATAGCCGAGCGCGGAGACGATCACGGCGGCGCTGAATAGTTTTTTTACGAGATCGGGATGTGCCGAACGAACTTCCATGCGAGAATGTAATAACGAAAATAAAAGGCGAACAGGAGATTTTCATTCAAAAATACGAGAAAAAATGAAGACCATTTTCGAACCGGCGATTCGCAGGGAACTAATCGAACGTGTAAACCAGCTGACGCCGAAAGCTCAAAGGGTGTTTGGTACGATGCGGCCCGATCAGGCACTGCATCATATCAATGGCGCGTTGCGGCTTTATGTGGGAGAAATTTCTGTACCGTATGGCACCAATCCGTTTCTTACCGCGCTAGGAAAGCTCTTCACATTTTCGCCCATTCCGATCCCACGCGGGAAAGCGCAGACCGTCCCGGTTCTCATGGCTAAAGAGACCTACGATCTCGAACAAGAAAAGCAGCATTTTCCGTCCCTTCTGGAAGCGGTTGCCGTGCAGCAAACGAAAACGGACTGGCCGGTCCATCCATTTTTCGGAAAGCTCTCGGCGAAGCAATACGGGAAATTGGGTTACAAGCACACCAATCACCACTTGCAGCAATTTGGGGTGTGAGAGTGCTCTTTAATGAATTCATTGGGCCAAAGCAAGATAAAGTTCGTGAAGGAATAAAGTTGCCGCCGTGAAAAATTTGTGGAAAGGCTTGACATTACTCTTTTTCTTTCGTATATTGTGTTTGCTTTGATAGGCACCTATGCCCATTGACAACACTTCACGTCGTAAAAGATAAACTCATTGTGTTTTCTTTCAGCATGGGAATTATGAATTATGAATTTTGATTTGTCGAAATTTGGCTTTAATCGCCATAGTTCATGAACTCAGCATTCCCCCCGCACGGATTTTATGGAACTGGCAGGAATAAAATAGGAATGGAGATTATTCGAAGGAAGAAGTGGCAGGCTCATGAGCGTGGCCTGAAGGTCACGACTACGATGGAAGCGCAAAAATTCCTGAAACCACTTTGGCCGATATTTGTTAGAGCGCCTCACGGATTTTCCTGCTCGCGTTATTTTTAATCGTGGGCTATCGGCAAATCGGGGGAACCACCCCTAACCCCTGCCTTGAAAAGGCAGGGGAAAATGAAGCCGAGTATCCATAGGAATTAAAACAATGGCTCAAAAACGATACGAATCGACATTTATAGTAAAAGGGTCGCTCGACGATAAAGACATCGACGCGACGGTTGCGAAAGCAGAAAGTTTTATTACCCGCAATGGCGGTTCCGTTCACGAAATGGAACGCTGGGGACGCCGTAAGCTTGCTTACTTGATCGGCAAGGAGACGCAGGGAGCCTACGTTTCGGCACATTTCACCGCGCCGGGCGATATTGTCACCAAACTGGAGCGCATGTACACGCTGGATGACAATGTGATTCGGTTTCTGACGATCCTTCTACCGGAAACTTCGGTGAAGGGCCGCGTTGCGATGAAAAAGCGTTCGGATGAACTTGGGGCGAAGCGCGAAGCTTCCCTTGCGGCCAGCGAAGCAGCGGCTGCACCCGTTAATTAATCCTTCTTGGTTATGGCATCGTTAAAAATGCCCGAGGTCAATCATGTGATCATCGCTGGGAACCTGACGAAGGACCCGGTGATCCGCCGAACGCCGGGAGGGATTCCGGTGATCAACTTTTGTTTGGCCTCGAATCATCGATATCGGGACGGGGGAAATCAGTGGGCCGAAGAGGTCTGCTACGTGGGGGTCGTCGCGTGGAGCAAGCTTGCCGATAGCTGTATGGCAAAGCTCCGCAAAGGCAGCGCGGTGCTCGTCGATGGGGAGCTGCAAAGCCGGACGTGGCATGGCGATGAAGGGGAGACATCCTCGCGCGCAAGCCGGACGGTGGTGGAGATCAAGGCACACCGGATTCAGTTTTTGAACAAGCCGGAGTTTATCGAGACCGAACATGCCTCGATGGACGATGAGCTCGAATTTTCCGATGTGCACTCCGATACGCACATGGAGGAGAAATCCTTCGGGACGGAATTCGAGTATGCCGCAGGGTTCGAAGAAGTATCGGCCGAGGAGCTACTCGCGGCGCCAGAGCTGGGGAGTTCGGTCATGGAACTGAAATTACGAGGGAGATAGAGAATCGTCATTCGCGCGTTTGTGGGGATGACATTGGAAAAATTTTTAGAGACTTAGAAAAACGATTATGAAAGTAATTCTTCGCGACGATATTGCGACTTTAGGGAATGCGGGCGAAGCGGTAAACGTCCGCAATGGCTATGCGCGTAATTTTTT
>DASYAJ010000514.1:0-2305 GCA_036501405.1 Kapaibacterium sp. (SeqCode) | reverse complement strand
CGCCATTTTCGGCGAGCGCCTCTTTGCCGAGTTCCCCGAGGAAGCGTCGGGCGTCCTCCAGCCGGTCTTCTTCGAGCAGCGTATGGAGATGGCGCATCGCACGATGATAGAAAACGCTCATGCGGTCGTACTGGCGTTTGTGTTCGACGAAGGCATTTTTCTGAAGCCAGCTATGGATGAGCGCGCCGATGACCGGCAGCAGTGCGATCGAAAGAATAAGGTAGTGGCTCGGCGAATGTACAAAGAGCATTTGAATCACTGCCGCTAATAGCGCCGCAACAAACACAGCGGAGACTGTTTTCTCATGCTTGTGCAGTTCCTCGTGGTCGCGATGTGCGGCCTTCGCAAAATATTTCGCCTGATCCTCGACCCAATGCTTGTAGACGAGCTTCAAATGCTGACGGTCGCTATCGATTCCTAATGGCTGCTCTTTGCTGTGGGCAACTTCGATTGTCGAAGTGCGGATTGCGTTCCGAATCCAATCGAGTTCGCTTCGCTGTTTGCGCATGTAATAATCGGCGACGGAATCGTTCAAGCCCGCAAGCTTCCAGAAAAATTGGACGCGCAGGCCCTCGGCAAGTGCGCGGTAATCCAGATATTTGGTCTGAAGATTATTTTTCGCAGCCCAGCGATGCGAGAGATACCCGGTCAGGAACATGCAGAGATAGAGCCCCAGCATGATCGGCTCCGGAAAAGGACCGGAATAGAGTTCGAAAAATGCCGCCGCGAAAAAAACAAATGTCAAGAGCAGCGTAAGCGTCGTTTTCGTCCGTTTCTGAAAGCGCTGCGAAAGCACATCGGCGATCGCGTAGAAATCGAGGTCTTCTTCGAGTGTAGCGGTCAGCTTTTCATGGAGCGCTTTTCGAGCGTGACCCGAAAAAACATACTCCTTGCTTTGGCGGAAACGATCTTTCAGTTCGTCGGCATGGGCGATGGCGTCTTCATTGAAGGTCTCCATGCGCGCGCAAATATCGTCAGAAGCCTGCGCGGCTTCCTTTTGAGAACCGAAACCAGCCGGGAAAAGCCGGTGCGTCCCGAATGGCCGCGAGACCGTGTGCGTATTCGATATGCGCGGCGACACGATATGATACACCGGCCCGCAATCGGGCGAATCCAGTTCGCTCCGTGGCACGGCAAAGGGTTCCGGAATCCCTTCGAGCCGGAACTTCACGACCTGCGATGTCCCGCCGATTTTTTGGAGTTCGATCCCATCCCACAGCGCAATGAGCAGCGTCGAGTGCGAAGCAATGTAGGCGCCGGCCGAGGCATATTGCATTTCGCGATTATACGAATGGGCGCGAATATCTTCGCGAGTCACGCCCGCCAGAATCGGAAGTTCTGTCAGATATTCAGCCTGTGCGATCAGTGCGCGAAACTCCTCACACGATTCCACGCTGAAGTCCTCTTCATATTCTTCGGCAGGCATCGGGAGCACAACGGCAAGCCGCAAGCCGGCTGTGAGCGCAATTTGTGCCGCCAAACGATCCGCGCCATCGGCAAGCGCCGAGAGCAGGACGAGCGGCGTCGAGGGATAGTCCGATTGGAAGCGCACAAATTCGTTCCGAAGAATCTCTTCGAGATGATCGATATCCTGCGGGCGTAAATCCCGATGTCCTGTCACGCCCAGGACAATCGGCAGCGGCCCGAACTCCTTGGCGCTTTTGGAAAGCCGAAGAAGCCTACGCTGGTGATGGGCATGACGCGAAAGTTCCTGCTGGACGAACTGTTCGACCGGCGTATCCCCGCTGTGGGCTGTTTTTCCATTCTGGACTGAGGGCGCGAAGGGCGTTCGCTCGAGTTCGACCGATTCCATGCTACGAATTTACGAAAAAAAACAGTGACTTCCTATAGAAGCGCATCTAATGGAAGCAGCGGCAGGAGAGAAGTAGTAGAGTGAAAGAGAAAAAAGCGAAACGATCTTAGCGACGGACGAGTCCGATCGTAAAGCTGCCGCCGAAACCGGCATACGAACTGCTCATGGCATGATTCGAATGGGTCAGTTCGAAGCTATCGCTAAGGAGCGTACGCGCAAGCTCCTGCGCGAGCTTCGGATCGGGAACACAACTGGCAAGCTCCGGCCCGCTATGGGCTGGCATGAATTCCGCCGTGAGTGCCGGAGATTCTGAATAATCGTCGCGGGACATACTGTGTCTGTTCATAAATTCCTCTCTGTTTTTATGAATAATGTTGAACCTTCCGTGAGCCGGAAAAAAGTTCTGTCTGCATAGAAGGAGCATAAGGCACGCAAAGTGCCCGGATTCTGTACTTTTGAAAACTATTTTGCCTTTCTGCCTGCAAATGATCG
>DASYAJ010000513.1:0-1557 GCA_036501405.1 Kapaibacterium sp. (SeqCode) | reverse complement strand
GTATTTTTTCTCGACGTCTTCCCAAGGATTGCGCTCAGTTTGCTTGATGCCGAGTGAAATTTTTCCTTCGTCTTTTTGGATCGAAAGGACGATCGCCTCGACTTCATCTCCTACGCGCACCGCTTCGCTTGGATCGGTAATATTCTTCGTCCAAGACATCTCGGAGACGTGGATGAGGCCTTCGATTCCCGGTTCAATTTCGATGAAGGCGCCGTAGGACACCAAATTGACGATCTTGCCGCGGATGCGCGTTCCGACCGGATATTTTTTCTCGATCTCTTCCCAAGGGTTGCTTTCTTTTTGCTTCAACCCTAAGGCGACGCGCCCCTTTTCCCTGTCGACATGGAGGACGATGACTTCGATGTCTTGGCCTAAGCGGACAACTTCGGAAGGGTGTTTGATCCGCTTCCAGGTCATATCCGTGATATGGAGAAGCCCGTCGATTCCGTCGAGATCGAGGAACACGCCAAAGTCGGTGATGTTCTTCACTACGCCACGCAATGTCGCGCCTTCTTGGATATGCTCCAAAAGCTCCGCTTTTCGGGACACTCTCTCTTCTTCGAGCAGTTCCCGGCGGGAGACGACGATGTTTTTCCGATCGATATTGATCTTGAGAATTTTGAAGTCATAGGTGCGGCCGATGAAATCATCCAGGTTTTTGATCCGCTTGTTGTCGATCTGAGAGCCGGGGAGAAACGCTTCCATGCCGATATCGACCATGAGACCGCCCTTGACCTTGCGGATGACTTTCCCTTTTACGATCGATCCTTCGTGGCAATTCTTGACGATATGCTCCCATTGGCGGAACTTGCGCGCTTTTTCGCGGGATAGAACGATCTGTCCATCTTCCCCTTCGGTTTGATCCAAATAGACTTCGATGTCGTTGCCGAGGACGAGCTCTTCCGGCTCAGTGAATTCAGAAATAGGAACTAGTCCTTCCGATTTCAAACCGACGTCGATGACGACGTAATCTTTAGAAATTTCTACGATACGCCCCGTCAGGACTTGTCCCGCATTCAACTGGGAAAGGGAAGATTCGCCTCCCGGTTTCTCGGTACCATAAAGCAGGTCGCGGAACTGCCTCGCTTCGTGTTCTTGAAAATCGACATCGTCGAGGACATTGCTGGCGTTCCAATCTTGAGAGTGTTGTGCGGGTTGTTTTGCGGGCATGGGTTTTGGGTTTCTCCTGTTTATAATATACATTTGGCTGTCCGATCGTTCCCAGCATGCAGGGTGAAAAGCGAATGAATTTTTCTTGCGGAGCGCAGCAATCTATTATATTGCCTTACGGCTTACTGCATCGGCGCCGCGAAATTTCTCTCGCTTTTTCCCTGCCTACCTTTCTCGGACATGGCCGTAGCTTGGTTAAAGGAAATAGATTACCAGTCTCGCGAAAAATTAGCAAGGAGCAATCCTCAGCTACTATCATTCTGATTTTCAGTCTCTTTTAAGAAGTACGATTTACTTTTTTAAATTGAAAATTTTCAAAATTTAAATCAACGGTTCGTCATTTTCTAAACCATTTTCAAAAAAAAATAAAAAATTTTTTTATTTTTT
>DASYAJ010000512.1:0-5122 GCA_036501405.1 Kapaibacterium sp. (SeqCode) | reverse complement strand
CTTCGCTATTCGTTTCGATGCGCTATGCACGCGGTCAGGGAGGCTCCGATTCGTTTTTGCGTTGCCCGTTTTTGATTGCATGATAGAAAAATGCTTCCATACTGACTGGAAAAAGTTCGGTGGCTTACAACTGCACGTGCTCCGGCGAGGTAAAAAATCTTCCGATGAAGTCGATTCGGTTTTTCGTTCCGGTTTTTTTCAGGATGTGCTTGATATGGCTCTTGACCGTAGCGAGCGAAATGAAATGCCGCACAGCGATCTCTTCGTTCGTGTAACCGAAGAGGATATCGGGCAGAAGTTTTACTTCTGTGTCAGAAAGTTTGTACTCGCTTGCGAGGCGGGAACCGATCGCGGCGAAACGATCGAAATACTGGAATGCTTGCGAATGATAAATATGCGTGAACACGGTACGAAACAGAAGCAGAATATGCGGCTTGAGTTGTTTGAATGTCTGTAAATCCTTTTTCGAAAATGCCTTGCTCTTGTTCACGACTCGAAAAAATCCAACAACGATTTTTGGATTCTTTTGTGACATAATGCGATGATAATCGAAATCGCCATCGTCAGGATAGTTTACGCGTTCCAATTCGATTGCCCGTTCATAGTTTTGTCGAGCTGCTGTTGCAAAATCATGATCGGGGAGTAATTCCACCTTTGGATCTTTCTCAGCCGAAGAAAAACGCTCCCATAGTACGAATGAAGCTCCCAGTCGCTCATGATCTCCATTCGGATCCTCCATTATGTAGTGAATAAAATCATACCACACGAATTTCAGCAAGCAATTATTGATCTTATCCGCTGGATCAATTCCTTTAGGATTACCATAGAGCAACGGCAGTACAGCCTCGTACATCGCAAGGATGTCTTCCGCAGAGATCGGTTTGGTTCGAGAATTTTTCTTCGCTGGCATTGGAGCACAAAAGTACGAAAATTTTCCGAAAAAAATTCGAAACACTTGACATCGCCGATTTTTTGCCGTACCTTAGGAAGTACAATAATAGGCACCTATGTTCATGGCGAATGTCGGATGGCCAACTGAAAAACGCGATTATATTCATGAAGAATAAAATGAATATTAACCGAGCACAACAAATTTGAAAAATAATTATTTTTAGAGAGGATTGGAAATTAGGAGGATTCAATATATTTCAATCGGGCGACTCAAGCACCTTTTCTTAAGGAAGGAGAAGAATGAAAAGCAAATGCATTTGCTTGCTGCACCGTTCGTAAGTTTCGTATTCGTACGTTCCGTAATGTGCTCGCTCATCGGATTTCGAAACACTATCGGTTAAAATTCGTTATTTTTTGTCCGATCACTTATGTTTAGACCTCGAAGAAATATGCAGATTTTACTGGTTCATTTTCTCGGATTGCTTTCGTTCATTGCGCCGGTTTCGGGCTGCAAAAAAAGCGAGGCACCGAACGCCGCTGTCGCTGGGAACATCTATACCGTAAGCGAGCATGGCCCGGACCGCGATTCGGTGAACGCCGAAATATCGGGTACGCGAAGGAATGCGATCACGGCGTCCGTTGCCAAAGCAAGCCCGGCGGTCGTCGGGATCAATGTCACGGCGACGGAAGAGCGGAAAGTCGATATGGACCCGTTCGGGATGGATGATTTTTGGCGGCAGTTCGGGGTTCAATCTCCGTTCGGTAATAGAATTCAAACGCAAAAATATCAGATCAAAGCGCTCGGCTCGGGATTTATTATTTCGGCCGATGGCTATATTCTGACGAACGATCACGTCGCCGGGAATGCGACGAAAATTATCGTGACCACGACCGATGGTTCCCAATACGACGCGAAGCTCGTCGGGACTGATCAGAATTCGGACGTTTCTCTTCTCAAAATCGATGGGAAACATTTACCGTATTTAAAGCTTGGGAATTCGGATGACCTCGCGGTCGGCGAGTGGGCGATTGCGATGGGCAACCCGTTTGGACTTTTCACGATTAACGATAAACCGACGGTGACGGTTGGCGTCATCAGCAATACGGGCGTGAATCTCGGTATCGGTGAAGGCGGACACAATTACCGCAATATGATTCAGACCGACGCGGCGATTTCGAGTGGGAACTCCGGCGGGCCCTTGCTCAACGCGAATGGAGAAGTGATCGGGATGAATTCGGTTATTCGTTCCACAGCGCAATCGTATAACGGAGAGGCTGGCTCGATTGGGCTAGGCTTTGCGATTCCGATTAATCATATTAAAAGCATTCTCGACCGATTGCGGGAAGGCGAAACATTCAATCATAATTTCGGCGATCTCGGAATGATTTACCAGGATGTCGACGATGAGATTAAGAATTATTTCCAGCTTTCGACCGATAATGGAGTCATCATTACGAAGTTGCGTCGCGGCGGAGCAGCGGACGATGCCGGTTTTCAAGCCGGCGATCTTATCGTGGGACTGAATGACGAGAAAATCCGGAGCGCGGGCGAACTGCAAAGCTCGATCGCCGATCACGAAGTTGGCGATAAGGTGACCTTTCACATTCAGCGCAATGGACACGCCGAAACGATTTCGATGAAACTGCCGGGGAAATAAACGACGTCGGAATTGGTTATGGGGAAATCATGAAAACTGGAATTCTTCTTGCTCTCTGCGCGCCCATTGCGGTGGGAATCGTTCACTTCTTTCCGCAGCAAAGCGCCTCGCAATTGCTGCTGAAAACGTTCCTCGATACCAAACACAACGAGGTATTCGCAACGGCTGCGATATTAGGCGGCGGTTCGTTTGGGCCAGATGTCTATATCACCTGCAACGCCATGCCGATTGTCGATACGCGGAGCGGGAACTCGCGGCCGAATGCTGGGAACTTCGTTGCCCCGCAAGACGGTATGTTCGAATGGAGCTATGAAGGACCCGATACGAATTTCGAAGTGGAAATGGCAGCCGAATCGCAACCTGTAATTGGCGATTCGATGAACGGCCGCGGAATTTCTCGGTCGGATTCGCTTTGGTTCAATTATATGCCCGCCGGAGCCTGTTCGCTTGTCCAGTTGGTGTTAGGCGATGAGTTCCAGGACTCGATCCATGCCTACACGCTCTTCGACACTGCAACGGGCGCGATGTACCCGACGTGGATTGGCTCGCTGGGTTTGCAATCCGGACCGGGAACGATAACTCTGGCGCGCGCAAAGTGGGTTGCGTTCCCAACGCCGCGCTTCTCCTGGGTTTTCGTAGAGGACAGCGTTGCAAGCAAGCCAACCGAGGTCGTTTGGCAATGAGCGCAACGAAATGGCGCGCCACGCCGTTGAGCGGTTTCCATTCGTATTAGACTATCCAAGCCCAGCATTGTAGTGATTCTCCGCGTTTCGTTCTTTGTCATCGTTGTTCTTTTTATTTTTGGCACCTCGGTACGGCCGGGGAATTTATTGGCGCAATCGAAAAAGGAGGGTCCTAAATCGGGTTCCCTAAAGGAATTTACCGGCCGCCATCATCCGAGCGATACCGTTGCCGTGGTCGATGGAGTGCTGATTACCTTTGCCGATTTTAATTCCATCATGGCCGGGTATCTCAAGCAATTCGTCGCGGAATCGAAGAACGATGTCGTGACCGATAGCCTTTATACGACAATCGTCGATTCGGCGTGGGCGCGCGCACTTTCGGATATATTGGTCGAACGCGAAATCGAAAAGCGAAAACTCTCGCTTGATCTGCCCGCCATTAAAGATTCATTGGTACATGCCCCGCCAAAATACTTGCGTCAGCAATTCACCGATTCGACGGGAACGTTTCAGCCCGAAAAAATGCGCACGGCCTTGAACGATCCCCGGAACGATACTGTCGTGAGCGTGATCCTCGAAGGCGAGCGCGTCCGGCTGGAAACAGAACGCCTCGTCACGAGCGTGGCAAAAAAAGGTGCCTCGCCAGAAGAACGCGACCGAGCGTTCGCAACATGGCTTCGCAAAGCGAAACAGACCGCGAAGATCGACGACCGCCGCACACGATTTGGCTTTTATTGACTCCTCACTCCATAGTTTGCATGACTTCCCCGAAGGACTCCTCTCCGAAACACTCGAATCATTTGCCGTTCGAGGCGCTCGAACCGCCGCGCATCGAAACGGACGAGCTTTTCGACAACGATCCCAAGCGCGATAGCGCGATGCCGCGCCGACGACTGGCCCGTGAGCGCGTCATGCAAGTGCTTTATGCCCATGACGTGAGCGGCGGCGATCTCGATGCGCTCAAATGGGAACTCATTGAACGCGATCTTGCGCGCGATTACGACGATGCCTCGAAGGAAAATTCCGAGTCGAACGAACAAGCGCTCCAGTTTGCCCGCGATCTCATTCGCGAAATTCTCAACCACCGCGAGGAAATCAATGAAATGATTACGCAGAGACTCCAGCGGTGGGATTTACGGCGGGTCGCGCTCATCGATCGGATCCTGATTCAAATGGGGTCCGTGGAACTAATGTATTTCCCCGACATTCCGCCTAAAGCGACGATGAACGAATTGATCGAGATTGCGAAGGATTTTTCCACCGAAGAAAGTGGGAAGTTTATCAATGGCATCCTGCACGCCATCATGACGCACTTGAACGAAAATGGCCTGATGCATAAAGCCGGTCGCGGCCTGATGGAGGAGAGCTTTAGCGGGTATCGGCCGGCGAAATCGAAAAAATAATTCCGTGACCGAACCACGTCCCTTTTCTAAAAAAGTCATCGCAGCCTGGGGCAGCTTCGATTTCGCGAACCATTCGTTTTCGGGGATCATGACGGTGTTTGTCTTCCCGATTTTTTTTCGCGATACGATTGTCACGAATGGACATGGAGACGCCTATTGGGGCACGACCGTTTTTCTTTCGATGCTGCTTGTTGCGCTCATCACTCCGCTACTCGGCGCCATGGCGGATGTATTACGGAATAAGAAGCTTTATCTCGGAATTTTTACGGCGGTGACTATTGCGGGAACCGTCGCGCTCTATTTTGTCGGTCCAGGCATGGTGCTCGCGGCATCGCTCCTTTATATTCTTGCCAACGCGGGCTTCGAGGGCGGCACGGTGTTCTACGATGCATTCCTTTCCGACATTTCGCCGCCGGAACACTACGGGCGGGTTTCGGGAATCGGCTTTGCGTGCGGGTATTTCGGTTCCCTCGCTATTCTGGGCCTT
>DASYAJ010000511.1:0-4788 GCA_036501405.1 Kapaibacterium sp. (SeqCode) | reverse complement strand
CTTCAATGGATTCGAGGTCATCATTTGAAAGCATTCTCGTGCATTAGCTTTAGCTTTAATTATCCTCAACGAATCGACTCAACCAATCCAAACGACACAATTCCAGTATTCGATTCGTCTAAATATTCCCCAGTCGCTGATACGGAAACTTGGACATTCTCTTATACCGACGATACACTTATAGCTTCTAATTTCAATCGAGATATTAATTCAACGACAATAATGAAATTCGATGACAGAAACACGCTTAGGGAAAACGGTAACTTTTTGCAAGATCCTCGCTCATCAGATGTCTTTCTTTATGATTCTTTAGGCCGAGAACTTTCTTACATTCAATCTTATAATGACTCAGTGGTAAGTGCGACAATAGCCAAAATCATTGACAGCGCCAGATGGAGCAAGATAGATTATGAGGACACGAAATCCATAACGTATTGGGGACCTGCCAAAAGGATTGACAGTGAAGTTTGTTGGCTACACGAAACGGATAACCACATAAATGATCTCAGTCTATACTATAGAGTTCATAATTATTTCGACAAAAGGAACCATATTATAGCATCCAAAACAACCGGGTTTCACAATCAGGATAGTGTTTTTTTTATCGACAGCACTATTCGTGATTCGAAAGGAAGAATTATGCGCAAATCGGTGTATGGGATGTACGGCGAGAATTCTTCTCCATGCCTATATCAAGAAGATCTTTTCGATAAACATGGTAACGTAACGTTTGAACTGCGCAGGCCAGAGGGAAGCCATTATTACTTCCCTTGTTCTTCGTTTCGTCACTTAGATACCGTCACGATTCAATATAAGTATGACAAGCGAGGAAGGCCAATTGAAAGAATCCAAAAAGGCGACCCCACGCCAGCAACTACCAGTACCACATTTTATGCATGGCGAGATGATAACCTTCCTTTGTCCCGCACCATCGTTAGAAGTAACGGTTCCATCTTTGTAGCGGAAAATTACATTTACGAATTTTAAGTTTTACTATGACCGATACCCTCGACCCCCGCATTCGCCGCGCCGATCTGGAGCATGCTCCGGCTTCGGGCGGCTTGGCGCAGAACGAACATTGGGAACCCTTCGCTGTGTTTCATCAGGCGAAACGCGGCGAGGAGCATTCATTCGTCGGTATCGTCCACGCGCCGGACCCGGAACTCGCGCTCGCCTTCGCGAAGGAGCAATTTGGCCGCCGCAAAAAAACGGTGAACCTCTGGGTCGTCCGCTCTTCGGACATCTATACCTTCCAGCACATGGACGACGACATGTTCGCGACCGCGCCGGAAAAGAATTATCGCGATGCATCCGGCTACCCGGTGCGCAAGCGGATCAATAAATATTTAGAGGAACTAAAAGCCATTCAGCATACGGAGCACTAAACCATGAGCGAAGCAATAAAAGACCTACTCTATCACATGGCCGACGACGAACTCGTAATCGGTCATCGCAATAGCGAGTGGACCGGCCTCGGCCCGATCCTCGAAGAGGACATCGCGTTTAGTTCCATTGCACAGGATCAGATCGGTCATGCGCTGGCGAATTATACTCTTCTCAATGAACAGTTCGGCGAAGCAATACCAGATGTGATTGCGTTCTCTCGCGACGAAAAACAGTTCCATTCCTCGCAGTTTGTGGAGTTGCCCATCGGCGATTATGCCTTCAGCCTGATGCGGCATTTCCTGTTCGATCATGCGGAATCGTTGCGCTACGCGATGCTTTCGGAATCTTCTTTCGCGCCGCTCGCAGCTTTAGCGAAGAAGATCAAAGGTGAACTAAAATATCACACCCTCCATGCCGATCTTTGGATAAAGAAGTTGGGAACCGGAACAGAAGAAAGCCAAGCTCGAATGCAATCGGCTTTGAATGAAGCATTCCCTTATGCGCTCGGAATGTTCGAGCCAGCGAAGTACGATGACGAATTGAAAAGCGAAAATATTTTCGAAGGCGAAACCGCGCTGCAAACGAAGTGGCTCGAAACGATTATGCCCATATTGGAACGTGCTAACCTGCAATTACCGAAACTTTCGATTAAGGAACGAATGTATGGTGGCAGGCAAGGGTATCACACGGAATATCTCCAACCGCTTCTCGACGAGATGACCGAAGTGTATAGATTGGATCCGGCAGCAACATGGTAATACTCCAGAATAAAGTGCTTGAAGTTTTAGGAACCGTCATGGATCCCGAAATTCCCACGCTTTCAGTGCTCGATTTGGGAATGATTACCGAAGTCAACGTTGATGACCACAGCGTCAATATTCGTTTGCTTCCCACATTTGTTGCCTGTCCGGCTACGACCTACATCAAATCCAACATTGCGGAAGCCTTGATGCAGACGGGCTTCGAAAATGTGCAGGTCGATCTCGAAACCGAAATGAATTGGACAAGCGACCGCATTTCCGAATCGGGAAGGAAAAAGCTGGAAGCATTCGGCCTCGGCGCGCCCATTCAAATTGATGGAGTTCTCAATCTCGATCAAATTGCGCAAGCGGTCTGCCCACATTGCGGAAGCGACAACACAGAACTTCGATCCATGTTCGGTTCCACGCTCTGCCGGTCTATTCACTACTGTAACGATTGCAGACAAGGATTCGAACGATTCAAACCACTCTGAGAGTTGGGGAAGCGTGATCCGTCGCGCATTTTATATTGTAACTATTTTTGTCGCTCTCAGCTCGGGTTGCAAGCAACACGATGTGCGTAATTCCGACAAGATTGTCCGGCAATGGCAGTATCATCAACTGAATCCGATTCCGGCGGGAGAATACGATGCGATATTCTTATGCGACGAACTCGTTCGAGACGATATGATGGACTCCGATCATTTGTGGCATACGGTCCATGTCACTTTTTCACCCGAGGCACACCAAATGTATCACTTGTCTAAAGGCGAGATGATTCCTTCCGCGTTCAAAGTGACCCTCAATGGAACTATCTTAAAAGACAAATCGCAGGAACCCATTCCGATGAATGATTGTGAACCGTTAATTTTTCGGATGTCTGGCGATGAACATTATCCGTCGTTCGAACATACCGTTCCCACCGATTCTTCGATTAAATTCCTTTCTCCAAACGATGGCGATTCTATCAGCCTTTCGCATGGCTTTGAAGTGAAATACCGTGCGCCGAAGGATATTGACACTGTCCTGATTCACATGACCTATTTCGGAAAAAGCGTGTTAAAAAGTGATACAAGCGGAAAGATACAGAATATGGGTCAATCGTATTACTACTTAGTTCCAAACACTGGAAGTTATATCATTCCGCACTATACAATGTTCCATTATTTCAAATCCTTCGATCCAGAAAAGCTTTTTGTGGAGATGAGCTGGACGAAGGGCGATACACTTCACGTTGGAACTCGGTTGTACGGATTCATTGCAACGTCTCGTGAGCCACGCTTTTTTAAGCTGAAGCCTTGATGCTTCCGCTATCTAAAAAGCGTAGCCGAGACTCACACCTCCCCACGGTTGGAATTTTGGGAAAAGTGGTGATGAAATAATTGGCATGAAGCCGATTCGAAAGAGAAATCCTCCATCTGGTGACTGGTAACGATAGGCTAAAATTCCCGAAATATTTATTCCGCTCCCCGTACGGGACTTATTGATCGTTTTTGCAACGAGATCGATATAGGTTGCACCCGCTCCGATTTCGAGCTTGCTGCTCGTTGCGCCAAATGGGAACCAACTAAGGGAAAGCGGAATCGAAGTTAAGGACGCATTCAGCGTCTTCGTCACTCCATCTGAATTAGTTGAAGTGATGGGAGGGAATGGGAAATATCCGAACCCGATTCGAGCCGAGAACATGTCATTCAGCGCACGGTCGTAATTGATGGAGTAGATGAATCCCGTACCGAGTCCTTCGAGATAAATCGCATTCGGTGCGGTAATGACTGTTCGGTCCGTGCCGACAGACGCTTGGTCCTGCGCGCGGACGCAAGATGTGCCGAGACCGATAGCCGCAACCAGTAGAAAAGAAATCAGAGCTACTTTCATGAGTTAAAAAGGAAAGGTTGAAAAAACGAATGAACTGCTTCCTGCAAATATACGAAGAAAAAATGTCCCGCTCTTCCTAACTCGTAATCCAAAGAAAGAGAAAGAGGAGCCAAAAAAGAAAAAACACGGAAATGCCGAGCCAGACTGCCACAAATTTTCGTTCCACTTGCGGCGGGGCTTCTTCGGCGATTGTCGTAACGCCGATGGCGATGTTCACGCCGCGAAAAAAACGAGCTATCGGCTTCAGCATAACGTCACTCTTTTGAAATGCGGAACCCAATTCGCTGTTTTTCCAGGACCGGAAGGAATGGCTCCATTAATTGTTCAAGTTCCTTAAAAATTTCGTTCAATGCCACTTGGTGGCCGTCCATCCGTTTCGAAGCGGGAAACGGTTCCCCAGTCAGAGACCCTCTCGACTTCGCGAAGTTTTTTCATCCACTGCACGGTCTGCGATGCAACCTCCCACAGTTTAACGAATGCCCGCACGACGAAAATACTCAGTCGGAACCGGCGCATTGCTGCATCAAAACACGCGTCTCAACGCCATACAGCGCGGCCAAATCTGAGTCCAGAATGACACGCTGGCCTCGGATTTCCTGAATCACATTTTCGATTGGACTTTTAGTGATATTCGCATCCATAAATTTTCGTTTATTTTTCGATTCCCCTATACACGAATTGCTTCCCGTCAAAATCATAGCGAAGATTACTAGAGGTTACGCTATCGTCTTTCACAAGTGGAATGAAGAGAGATTTTCCATTAAAGTGAATCGTTGACGATCCATGA
>DASYAJ010000510.1:0-3481 GCA_036501405.1 Kapaibacterium sp. (SeqCode) | reverse complement strand
AAATTGTCAAAGAAGAAATGGGAATCGGAACGATTCTCATTCGTGAAGAGTGAAAGAGTTTCCGATGCACTCGAAAGATACAGTCCACTCAGTTGAAATCCAAACCGCTCGGCGCGCTTCTCGGCATTGGCCGTAGAGGTTTTTGCGATCTGCTTCATCAGGTAGCAATGCCCGTTGCAATGCGGCATCTTATGCTCGCACATTGTCCGCGCAATTTCCTGCTGGTTCAATCGAAACAGCATATAGTCGAGCGGCATGGCATTCATCTGCACGAGAAGCGCAATGATGCCGAGCCAGCTAAGCCATTTCGATGAGGAGGAGATTTTCACTAATTGAGTGACTTGAAAAATGTCAAAAATTGTACCGCTTAAACTCGTTTCAGAGTGAATTTAGCATAGTTATATTCATCAATAAGCTTAAGAACCGTAACTTTTTTATCCTCATCATATTTTTTAACGACCTCGGCAATAGCAGCGATCTTTCTACTAAATTCGATATAACGGTTAGCTGGTTCAATATGGTATCGACATTCGTAGCCCGCAGCTATCTTTGCATCCCACAATGGAAAAAACGATGGTGCGAGTAAGTGGAGAGCTTTTGCGACTGCCACAGGACTTTTGCATCCCTTCTTTTTTCCAGAATCGATCCGTAATGCTTTAAGAAACGAATCAAAAAGATAACGGATGGCCTGTTCATCCTTCTGATCAAGAGAATGGATATTCCTCGATCGATATATTTTCAAATCTTGAAGATTCGAAGAAATGCAATTCTCGAGTTTTTTGAAGCTAAACGAGCCGTAGCGATAAAAGGCCTGGTTCCAAGTCAGCAACAGAACACCAAGCCCGTCTGCCATATTTTCAGAGTGTCCCCAAGATTGTTCGATAAGGTCGGTCGCGACCTTGTACATCGGTTCACGCGGCTCAAACTTCCTGAAGTTTTTGATACCGCGACGGAACTCAGTTTGTGTCGGAAATTTATCTTTTTCGTGTACCATTACAGAATTTTTAGAAAAAACCCTTTAAATTCTCACACTAATTCCTTTACCACTCCTAATTCCTCGCCCACTTTCGTAAAGGCTTCGATCGCGCGGTCGAGATGATGCCGCTCATGCGCGGCCGAAATCTGCACCCGAATCCGCGCCTGACCTTTCGCCACAACCGGATAGAAAAATCCCGTCACGTAAATTCCCTCGTCCTGCAAACGCGAAGCGAACTTCTGCGCCAGCGGTGCATCGTAAAGCATGATCGGCACGATGGGATGGATTCCCGGCTTAATGTCGAAGCCGGCTTCGGTCATCTTTTCACGGAAGTATTTCGTGTTGGCTTCAAGCTGATCGCGGAGTTCCGTTGTCGCATCGAGCATTCGCAGCACTTCCAGCGCCGCGCCAGCAATCGGCGGCGGAAGCGTGTTCGAAAAAAGATACGGACGCGAACGCTGACGCAGCATCTCGATAATTTCCTTCCGGCCCGACGTAAATCCTCCTGCCGCACCGCCTAACGCTTTGCCAAGCGTCGAAGTAATAATATCCACTCGCCCCATCACATTCTCATGCTCGATGGAACCGCGGCCGGTCTTGCCGACAAATCCCGTCGCATGGGAATCATCTACCATCACCAGCGCCTGGTATTTATCGGCGAGATCGCAGATTTCGGAAAGCTTCGCAATATCGCCATCCATCGAAAAGACGCCATCGGTCACGATGACACGACGCCGAGCAGACTGAGCCGCGATCAATTGCACTTCCAAATCCTTCATGTCCGCATGTTTGTATCGGAACCTTTTCGATTTCGACAGCCGAACGCCATCGATGATCGAAGCATGATTCAGCTCGTCCGAAATAATCGCATCTTCCTCGCCGAAGAGTGGCTCGAACACGCCGCCGTTCGCATCGAAGCAGGCGACATAAAGAATCGTGTCGTCGGTATGCAGGAATTTCGAAATTTCCTGCTCCAGCTCTTTGTGCAAATCCTGCGTCCCGCAAATAAACCGCACGCTTGACATCCCATAGCCATGCGTATCGAGCGCCTTTCGCGCCGCCGCAATCACTTTCGGATGCGAGGAAAGCCCGAGATAATTATTCGCGCAAAAGTTGAGAATGATTTTTTCGGGCGCGGATTTGACGCGAATCTCCACACCTTGCGGCGTGATAATTTCCCGCTCGTTCTTATAAAGCCCCGCATCGCGAATGGCTGAAAGTTCTGCTGCTAATTCCTGCTGAATTTTTCCGTACATGTTCTGCTAAATGATTACTATTCTGTTTTGCGCCACCCTAACATTTCGGTCGAATAAAAAGTGTGATTCATCCTTATCCGTTTCCATCGTTGTGGATAAATTAGTTTTCAATTCCGCTGTGCGCGTTTAATATTCATTTTTCTCTTCATGAATTTAAAAGCTTTTTTTTCAATTTTGAACGGATTTAGACGCTTTTGGTATTTTTCATCTTTCATCGGTAAGCGTTCATCTCTTTGCTTCATTGTTGCCCAAAAGCATGAGCGATCATGCGAGGTGCCCATGTCATTCCCGCGAATGCGGGAATCCAGCCGCAGTTTACGAGAAATTACGGAACTTAAACCGATTCCCGTTATGCTACCCTGCAGCGGGGGAATCTGTATTAATTCTTTCGGAATGAATGTTTATGGAAGGGCCGCACCAAGCGGCCCTTCTTAATTATGTGACATGGGCTATCTTAAAGACCACAATCTTGAAGGATTCGAGTGGGATAGTGGAAACAGCTTTAAAAGCTGGCTAAAGCATGGCGTACCCAATGAAGAAGTAGAGCAGGTTTTCTCTAATCGGCCATTCTTTACTTACCCGGATGTGATCCACTCCGCCACGGAGGAACGGACGATTATCATGGGAACAACTGATGCGCGCAAAGCAGTGTTATGCTCATTTACGCTCCGAGGCCGGAGAGTGAGACCGATTTCGTCTCGATGGATGGGCCGAAGAGACAGGAAAAAATTCAATGAAGCAACTAAAAGAAATACCGAAATTTAAGACCGAGGACGAAGAGCGGGAATTTTGGGATAGCGTCGATAACATTTTCGACTATCTCGACCCAGCGAAGTTCGTGGAAACGGATCCTCCGATGGTTCCGAAAACGATTTCGATGAGCGTCCCGGTCGAAGTCGAGCGCGAAGTCAGACGCCTTTCGCAGGAACGCAAGGTGAGCATAGAAGAAATGGCGCGCCAGCTTCTCGCCGCAGGTTTGCAGCAACAACGACCTCACCTCGGAACATGATGATGTTCGAGAGGAAGGAACTTAAACCCACGCCTCCCGGCGGCGAGTGGGGTGGGCGATAGGTATTAATGTGATTCGAGGGCTGCCCTTGAGAATTTTATGTAATTCTTTCCATGTTCGGAATTCGTACTCATTCCATAAATCAAAAAAATTCCATTTATCCCAGTCCAGTCAATTGATGAAAATAACGATTCTTCTTGTCAGTCTCTGTTTTATGTCCTGCGCAGGACCTGCGCAGCC
>DASYAJ010000509.1:0-1968 GCA_036501405.1 Kapaibacterium sp. (SeqCode) | reverse complement strand
GGTTTGTTCCTTTCTCGTCAGCATCGTCAGTGGTCGTGATATATCGCCGAAGTTTTCAATGAACCGGCGGTAGAAGTTCGCAAAACCAAGGAAGGATTGGACCTCTTTCAAGCATTTCGGGGTCGGCCAGTCCGCTATTCCCTTCACCTTTACCGGATCCATCCTCACATGTCCACGACTGACCAATAACCCTAAATATTCAACTTCCGTCTTCTCGAACTCACATTTTTCTGCCTTTGCAAACAAGTCGTTCTCTCGAAGTCGCTTCAGGACTTCTCGGATCGTACGTCGGTGTTCTTCCAGTGTCTCGGAGAATATGAGTAGGTCGTCCAGGAGGATGCAGAGAGTGGATAGTAGGTCCCAGAATATGTCGTTCATCATGTTCTGGAACGTACCCGGTGAGTTGCACATGCCGAAAAACATGACCAGTGGTTCGAACAGGCCCCGATATGTCCGGAATGCGGCCTTCCACTCGTCACCTTCTCGAATCCGTACGTTGTTGTAACCCCATCGCAGATCGATTTTCGTGAAGTATTTCGCCTTTTTCAACTTGTCGATAAGTTCGGATACGAGTGGTAGCGGGTATCGGTTCTTGATCGTGATTTCGTTCAGTTTCCGATAGTCTTGGCACAGGCGCAGCCCACCCCCCTTCTTGTTGACAAAGAACACAGGGGCGGCAGTCGGGGATTTCGAGGGGCGGATGTATCCTTTGCGCAGTTGTTCGTCAAGGAAGTCGTCAAGTTGTTTCGTTTCGGCCGGGCTGTGTGCGTATAACTTCGAGACGGGAAGTGTCGCACCAGGTATCAAATCAATAGCGTGATCCCAAGGTTTACGAACCGGGAGTCGCTCCGACGTCAATTTTTCAAAAATGTCGCGGAAGTCGTGATATTGTTTGGGAACGAGTTCTTCAAAGGTCTTCTCGCTCGTCGGGTTCCATTCTTCGCCGATCAAATCCAAACCCAAGTCGTCAGCGACCAGCCGTTGTGACATGGAGGGTGTCGCTTTGATTATCATATCATCGTCGGAGAGTTCATCAACTTCGTCGGTCACACATATGGTCGCGATTTGGTTAGATATTCTCGGAACTATCGGAATTTCATGTGGGTTCTTTTCGGAATCGGGTTCGGAATCGGGGTCGCGTTCGCATTCGCGTTCGCGGTCGCGATCGGGTTCGGGTTCGTGTTCGGGTTCGGATTCGTGCTCGGAATTGTGATCGGGATCAAGCGGTTCGAAGCTGTTAAACAGCTTAAGGGTCGTTCGGTTCGGTGTCGGGGTTCCTTGACGTTGTCGGCAACTACATCGGTGGAACGTGATCCTCTCATTTGTCCAGTCGATGTTCGGGTTGTGTGTTTTCAGCCAATCAATTCCAACAATTGCATCATCGGATCCAATGTCTGTGATCCCGAAAGTAGCGAGTTCTTCGTGATCGGAAACACATAGGTATACGTCGGCGACACGTGTGATCGGGCCGTTGCAATTCGCAGAGTCATCGACATTTCGGAGTGGAATCGGGGTCCGTAACGTTCGGGTGGGGATGTTGTGCATATTCACAAATCGGTCGTGTAGGAAAAGCGATGACGCGCCACTATCTAGCATTGCGTCCAAGTAAATCTGTTGCTGTCTTCCGTTGAGCGTACGTATTTCGATCGGTAAGACGACTTGTCGGTGTCTTGAAGTCGTCGATATGTAGAAGCAATCAATCGAGTCGGGTGTACGTGTATTCTCGGGAGGAGTAATTACAGGCGATCGCGACGCAACGTCTCGGGATCGCGATCGGGAAAAGCCAAGTTCGTGTTCAACGGATTTGCTGAATCCGGAGCCGGTGGGTCCATCGGGGTCGGGCTTGGAGTCATCGCCGATGCAATCTGTCTGGGCTGGTTCGACGATGGACAAGTCCGAGCCCTATGCCCCTTCTCTTTGCAGAGAAAGCAACGTCCTTCTTTCATCAACTTCTCTCGATTCGTACTG
>DASYAJ010000508.1:0-2984 GCA_036501405.1 Kapaibacterium sp. (SeqCode) | reverse complement strand
ACGAAGGTTCCACGAAAAGTTACCTCTATACGCGCAAGCACGAATATCATGTGACCGATGCGGATGTAATCTTTCCGCTCGATGAACTTGTCGCGAGCATTCACGTCAATGGCGCGACGACGGTGACGATGCACGATGGTTCGATCGTCAAATTCACTCGCACGCCGGAGGGTTACGATCCAGGAGACCGCGCGAAAGTCTATGCCTATCTTCAGCAGCACCAGCAGGAAGGGAAAGTTCCGACTGGGATTCTTTTCATCGACGAGAACCCGCTGGACATGCACGGCGTGATGGGCACTTCGGACGTGCCGCTGACACAAGTTCCCTACTCCGCACTCAGCCCCGGCAGCGCGAAGTTAGAGGAATTGATGGAGGAATTTCGATGATTCCGTAATTCATTCTCTTTTTTTCGCATTTTTTCCGTTATGCGTCTGAACGACTACGAACGAAAATCTCTCCGAGCGTCGGTTTTCGAGTTTCTTCCCGATGCGGCCGTTTTGCTTTACGGTTCCCGTGCCGATGATACGAAGCGCGGCGGGGACATCGATATTCTCGGTGCTGACCGAGGAAGAAATCCCGCTGAGGTTACGGCTCAAGATCGAGGGACGAATGTGGCAGAAAATCGGCGAGCAAAAGATCGATGTCGTGTACGAAAGGCCCGGGGCGCTTAGCTCCTTCGGCAAGCTCGCATTTCCGCAGGCGATTCCACTATGACGAATATCGAAACATTGTCAAAACTCGTGGAAGATATTGAGATCCTCGCAAAGCTCGAACATTATGTACGCGAGTCGGCGGAGATCGTACGTAGTCTAAATTTCGATGCGCTGAGCGCTCAAGGTTACCGCGAAGTAGAAGCTCTGATCCTCTCTTCCTTCGAACGCACTCGCGCTTATGCAAATCGCGCCTACTTACGCGCATAGGCAATGGATTCGGCGCGGAGATTGTTAAGATTCTCCCACCGGCCAAATCGCAGTACAGATGCCAGAACTGAATGAACACGAATTTGCCTCGCCGCTCCGCTCGAAAATTTTAGCGGGTACGATCATCTTTGTCTTTCTCGGATTTTTGGTGCGCTTCGTGCAATTGCAGATCGTCGATGGTCCGGAACTATCCGGTGAAGCGATCGAGCAGGGGCTAAAAAAAATCGAACAGATCCCGGTTCGGGGCACCCTCTACGATCGCAAAGGGCGCGTTGTGGCTGCGAGCATTCCCTCGTTCAGTATTGCAATCACGCGGCAGGACTTCGATCCGTATCGTAAGCAGACGCTGCCCGTCCTGGCCGGTATCTTGGGTGTCGATACGAATTATATCGTCGAGAAAATCAATCAGGGCGGCTTTTATACACGGTTCCAGCCGATCAAAGTCTGGCGCGATGCCGATGCCCGCATTATTGCCGCCGTCGAAGAGAACCACGATTTGCTTCCCGGCGTCGATGTCGAGACCGAATCGAAGCGGGAGTATATCGCGCCGGTACGCGCCTCGCATTTGCTGGGATATACGAAAGAAATTTCTCAAGGCGCGCTCGATGCACTCGATAGCACGGCCGACAGCGATTATTACGTTCCGGGCGATATCGTGGGAACGACGGGTTTGGAACAAGTTCACGAACGGCAGCTTCGCGGCGTGAAGGGGGTCGATTTTGTCGCTGTCGATGCGAAAGGACAGCGACAATCGAGGCTCAATCAGGGTATTACCGATGTGGCGAGCATCGATGGCAGGTCGATCCAGCTTGGGATGGACATCGACTTACAAGAATATGCCGAGCAACTGCTCGATCCGTATCATGGCGCGATTGTCGCGATGGATCCGCGCAATGGCGATATTCTGGCGCTCGTCTCCAAGCCCGATTTCGATCTCGATCTTTTTTCGGGCAAGACGACGAAAGAAGAATATCAGGAAGTAATGCTCGACCCGGCGCACCCGCTCTACAATCGCGCGACGCAAACGCGCTACCCGCCGGGCTCGACCTGGAAGCTGATGATGGCGGCGGCGTGCCTCTCCTCAAAAACAATTCCCTTCGATTTTACGCTCGATTGCCCCGGCTCCTTCACGTATGGCGACCACACCTATCACGACGATGCGGTGCATGGCGTGGTGAACGTGCATCAGTCCATCGTCCGCTCGTGCGATGTGTTTTACTATCGGATGATTTTGAAGCTTGGGATCGATTCGATGTATCGGTATGCGCGGCTCTTCGGGTTCGATCAGCCAACGGGCGTCGATATCGGCCACGAAGGTTCCGGTTTCATTCCCAATACGAAGCGCATGAACAAGCTTTATCCGCGCGGATGGACGCTGGGATATGTCGTTAGTCAGGGCATCGGACAAGGCGAAATCGGCGTCACGCCGATTCAGCAAGCGTGCTATGCCTCGATCTGGGCAAACCATGGCGTGTGGGTACAGCCACATGCTGCACGCCGAATCTATAATGAGGCGACGGGGAAATGGGATACGGTTGCCTACAAGAGCAGAAAACTTCCCATTGCCGATACGATTATCGAGACTGTGCGCAACGCAATGCTGGGCGTAACGACCGAACCGGGTGGCACCGCACACGAAGCGGCGATTCCGAATTCGTCCATCCAAATTGCCGGAAAAACTGGAACTGCGCAGAACCCCCATGGAAAAGATCATGCGTGGTTCGATTGCTTCGCGCCGTTCGACCATCCGCGCATTGCGATCTGTGTGCTTGTCGAAAATGCGGGGTTTGGCGGAGTCGTCTCCGCGCCGATTGCACGGAAGCTCATCAACTACTATCTCACGGGAACGCGCGAGGACCCTCCGCCTTCGATTCTCCCAAACACGCCTGCCTACGAAGCATTGAAAGCCCAAAAATATGGGCATGGAACGATTCCCGTGGTCGCGGTCACGCAAAATATTCAGGCTGGAAAGCTGAACAAATCGAAGCCGGAAAAGAAAAAACAAATCGGCGCTCTCCTTCGGCAATCGGATATGATCGATCCGAAAAAGAGGTAAAAATTTTT
>DASYAJ010000507.1:0-4172 GCA_036501405.1 Kapaibacterium sp. (SeqCode) | reverse complement strand
GGTCGTAATCGGAGGTCGTCTTGTCGATCTGATTCTTGATCTCGTTGATGCGGCGTTTGATGTCCTCTTTCTTGCCCGCGCCTTCGACGATCGTGGTGTTATCCTTATCGATCGTGACACGCGAAGCGGTTCCGAGATAGGCCGTGGTCGCATTTTCGAGTTTGAACCCTTTCTCTTCCGAGATCACCGTTCCGCCGGTGAGCACCGCGACATCTTCGAGCATCGCTTTGCGGCGATCTCCGAAGCCGGGAGCTTTTACTGCGGCGATTTTGAGCGTTCCACGCAGCTTGTTCACGACGAGCGTTGCAAGCGCTTCGCCTTCGAGGTCTTCCGAGATGATGAGCATCTGGCGACCGGCCTGCGCGACCTTTTCGAGGATGGGAAGTAAATCCTTCATCTGCGAAATTTTCTTATCGTGAATAAGGATCTGCGGATTTTCGAGGACGGCTTCCATCGTGTCCGGATCGGTCACGAAGTAAGGGGAGAGATAGCCGCGGTCGAACTGCATCCCTTCGACGACATTCAGTTCCGTCTCGATGCCTTTGGCTTCTTCGACGGTGATGACGCCATCTTTGCCGACTTTCTCCATCGCTTCGGCGATGAGATCGCCGATGGTGTGATCGTTATTGGCGCTGATGGAACCAACTTGCGCGATTTCTTTCTTGCCTTCGATCGGACGCGAGAGCTTTTTAAGTTCCTCGATGACGTTCGTGACTGCGAGATCGATGCCGCGCTTCAAATCCATCGGATTTGCGCCGGCGGTTACGTTGCGAAGTCCTTCGCGGAAAATCGCCTGTGCGAGGACGGTTGCGGTGGTGGTACCGTCACCGGCGACATCGCTGGTTTTGGAGGCCACTTCGCGGACCATCTGCGCGCCCATGTTTTCGATTGGGTCTTCGAGTTCGATCTCTTTCGCGACGGTGACACCGTCCTTGGTGATCATCGGTGCGCCGAATTTCTTGTCGATGACGACGTTGCGGCCTTTCGGTCCGAGCGTCACTTTCACTGCGTCCGCAAGCTGATCGACGCCCCGTTTGAGCTTCGAGCGCGCGTCGCCTTCAAATACGATATGTTTTGCTGCCATGTTAGTGTTGTTCTGTAGTTAAAATTGTGTCTGGAATGATTCCTCGAGTTGCGAATGGTAGTAAGAATGTGATTCTGAGCGGAGTTTTTATTCGCTAAGCGAATAAAAACGGAGTCGAAGAATCTTTTTCGGTTCTTTCTGAGATCCCTCGACTTCGCACATTTTCGCTTTGCGAAAATGTGCTTCGCTCGGGATGACAGGTTGGGAACGTCATTCAATCGCCATTAGCAATTAGCCATTATTTCTTCTTCGCCTGTCCATTCTTCTCGACAATCGCGAAGACATCGGTTTCGCGCATGATGAGGACGTCCTCGCCATCGATCGGCACTTCGGTTCCCGAGTATTTGCCGTAGAGGACCAAATCGCCGACTTTGACGCCCATCGGTGTGAGCTTTCCGGCTTCGTCATACTTGCCGGGTCCGCAGGCAAGCACTTCACCCTGGACGGGTTTTTCTTTTGCCGAATCGGGAATGATAATTCCGGACTTCGTTACTTCCTCCGCCTGTGCCGGACGCACAATAAGGCGATCGTGTAGTGGTTTTAGAGTCATAGGATATAATTGATTAAGTTGAGATTGTTAAAAATTGGTTGCATTGACGTAAATTTGCCAATTAGGAAGAGTGGTTTTAGCACTCATTGAATGCGAGTGCTACGCTCAAACATGAATTTGGTTTCAGCGGGTTCCGGGGAAGAGACTCCTGCAGGGTTCTGATATTAATCGATGTTTCTGGACTGTCGAAGCGTTACTTCGGGTCGATTTTTGCGTAAGAGTAGGAATAGGTTGCGAAATCCAAATTTTTCCGAAGCGATTTTTTTAAAATAAAAAGCGCTTCGGCGTCCTCGAGTGTGGTGAGAGTAAGGTCCTCCCTAATGTGAAACACTACGCGACCACCGAAGCGCCCCTCTCGTTCAATAGCCCTGTGGTCAGCAGGGCAACTTCGGTTAGCTTCGAACCCCATCGACACTACGCGATGCGCGTCACGACGGGGTTTCGCTATCAATTTTCAAAATGAACAATTGTTCATTGTTCTAACAGCCTTGAAATTCAGGATAGTTTCCGAAGAAAAAAGAGAGGTCTTTCTGCGCGATTGGACTGGGCGATCGGCAGATCTGATCGGCAGATCCGATTCTTCGCCAGATTCGATGCTTCGCGAGATGCGATGCTAAAGCCACTCATGATCGTAGAAAAATGTCCGACTTCGAGGGTGATGGGTGCGTCCGCCGCGAGGATTTCGTCCGGCGAACCTCTGCAAATATAACACAAAAAAAAGGCGATTGCTTGAAAAGCGATTTATGAACGACGGCGCGCGATGGGACTGAAATAAATTTAAGCAATCGGAGTGCGCGAAAAACGGAACCGAAACTCGAAATTTTGCCTTATACGCGCCCTGCCGCTGGCATCCCGAATATCATCGCTATTGGCAGGACGTCATTCCGGACGCACAAAAGATTCCTCGACTCCGCTTCCTTTTTATTATCGCAAAAAGAAGCTCCGCTCGGAATGACAAGAACGGTTTGGTTGTAAGTTAAAGACGGGGCGTGGCTCAGCCTGGTAGAGCACCTGGTTCGGGACCAGGGGGTCGGAGGTTCGAATCCTCTCGCCCCGACACAAATGTGGTGCAAACTTTAGTTTTCAACTTCGATGACCGGAGTTGCAAACTAAAGTTTGCACCACATTTTTTTGCACCACAATTTTATCTCGCTCCCAGCCCTTTGCCATACATATCGAACCAGTGGCTGAGCGAGGCGTAGTTTTCGAAATGCTGCTGCTCGTAGTAGGCGTACTGAATATCGTTTTGATCGATAAACTGATCGTCGAGCACATGGAGCAGGAGAGCCTGCGAGCGATAGGCGATCCATTTGTCCTTCGTTTTGACGGCCTTTTGTTCCTGGAACGAAACGAGCCAGTCCGCGCCGAGTTTGCGCGCGTATTTTTCGAGCATGGGCACGACATCGTTCACGTCTTCGGCCTGAACCGTAATGGTTCCAATGACGACGGCGCTGCGGGGCATGATCGAATCCGGCATCGGCTCGTGATAGGTCAGGCTAATGGAATCGTTCACGGCGGGAACCTCGAACGGGGTTTTCGAGGAAAGCACGACCGAATCGTGGCCACTGGCTTTCAGAATTTCAGTCTTCGTGTTTTCCGAGGTAAAATACTGCGCGCGGACCACCGTCGAAAGCGTCGTGATTGCCAAGAGTGTAAAAGTGGCTAAGAAAAGGGGAAGGAAGCGAATGCTAAGGAATTGTTTCATCGTTCATTTCTCGTAGTTCGTTCATATTCGGTTCTAATCTGTCTTCGTCTGCATCCGATGAAGGTCTGTCTTTCGCGGATGAAGGTGAACGCGGATTCAGAAATCGGGCAAAGTGTCCAATTCCCGGTTCACGCGAGACAATAGCTCAACTTGTGCGCCAGTGGGGAGACGTGTGGCATTCTTAGAGACAAACCAGTGAAATCGAACCATATTTCGCCGATTGCGTTGAAGTCGTTATGGATTTTTTAGTTACAATCGACGATAGTAAAGCTGCATTTTTCTTAGAACTGATGAAAAACCTTCGAACGGTACGAACGAAGCCGCTTACGCCTGAAAAAGCAGCGATTCTGGAAGGAATTCGAGATGCCGTTGAAGAGGTGAAACTTGCGAAGCAAGGAAAGATAAAATTGAAGCCTGCCAGAGAATTACTTCGTGAACTATAAAGTCGAGTCGACGGCTAATTTTTCCAAGGAACTTAAAAACCTTGCGAAAAAATATCGTTCCTTACCAAAGGATGTTGAGGCGCTTGTCTCGCAATTGGAACAGACGCCTGAAATCGGAACCCCTATCGGGCATCATTGCTATAAAATTCGGCTTGCAATTAAATCGAAAGGCCTCGGCAAATCTGGGGGCGCGAGAGTCATAACCCATATTTACTTAACTCAAAAGTCAGTTTATTTGCTATCCATTTACGATAAATCGAAGCAAGCTTCGATTAGCGATGATGAAGTTCTGAGATTAGTTGCGGGGATTTCATAAGTTACCGTGCCACCACCACCGGAACTTCCTTCACATTTCCATTCCATCGCAGGACACATTCGTAGATTCCGGCA
>DASYAJ010000506.1:0-2984 GCA_036501405.1 Kapaibacterium sp. (SeqCode) | reverse complement strand
AGCATTGTTCACATCCGAAATGTGGAACGCGAACGCGATGACTGAAAGGATCGATACGACGATTCCCGAAGTCTGCATTGACATGAACGGAACAACGGCGTTGCCGATTGCGATCACGATCGTCGCAATAAGCGTCCAATTTGTCTTCGAAAGAGTATTCATTGGAAATAGGGTTTTGGGTCGGCCTTTAGATTTCTTGCTTGATCAGTGCGAGGGCTGCCTCAATGTCCTGGAGGATCTGCTCGGCGAGCGAGAGCTGGCCGGTCGTGAGCGCCGCGGTCACGCTTGCGGGAACGGGAGCGTTCGTCGTGAGCGCCTGCTTTACGACCGGAGGAAGAACGATCGCGGTGCCGGCTTCGAAAAAGAATTGTGGCGTAACGTACTGCTTGTCGATGGCTTTGAGGGCGAAATTATCGTTCGGATCGGCCGAATCGACGATATAGAGATAGTTCTGGTCGTATCCGTAGGCAACGATAAAGTGGCCGTCCTCAGCATTCGTGAATGTCGGCGTTGACGTTCCCCAGAATCCGTCGTCGCACTTGATGAGGATCAGGACAGCTTTGTTCTGATAGATGGCCTGGCACAGCGATGCAAAATCGGTGCCCGTGAACGCGTACGAATTGATCTTGCTCGCCGCAGCGTTCTCATCCATCGCCGGAGTAACGGCGGACGGTTCGCAATACGTCGTGAGGGGAAGCGTAACGTCGTTTTCAAGGGGCTCATAATCGTCGGCTCCGAATTTCTCAAGCCACTTAAAGATTGCGGTCATCCGGCACGCCGAGATCGATCATGCGCTGCGACCGGTCAGCAACCGCAAGGTTGTTTTGGCCGGCCTGCATGAGTCCGTCTTTCGTCGCAAAGAACACCTCAAGCCGCGAGATCGCTTCCGCGTCATAAAGCGGATTGCGCTTGATGTCCGAGAGAGAGCGATAGATGCCGATAGCCGGACGGCCTTCTGGTGTTCGTTCTGCGGGCGCTTTCGCCAAGTACCGCGCCTCATATCCTCCGTTTATCAATTTCTTTCCTCGCCTTGAGCCGCATCCGCTGCGCCATGCTGAGATGGCAATGGCAATCGCACGGCTTGTCATGCTCGTAGAACTCCTTGCGCTGCACCCAGCCGTCGCAGTCGGCGTGGCGGCGCTCCTTGCACTCGGTTGAGATGTGATCGGAACGGATGTCTTCAAAGAATGACTTGCGGGGCATAGCTAGATGATTTAAGGATAGAATTCTGGCAACAATCGTCAAATCGGGAGGGACCATGAGCGAAGCACATCTGATCGGGCGGATCGAGAAGGGCCGATCTTTCTTAAAGCGTCACGACAAATGGCTATCCATGTTCGGTGCGCTCATTGTCTTTGGAACCTTCCTCATCAAGGATGCGCTCAAAGAAAGTGCAAGGGAGGCGAGAGACTCTTTCGAATCTGCGAGAGTCAACTATGTGTCGCGCCACAATGCTGAAGAAATTCGCACTGCTGTCGTGAGCGGGATGACAGATTCCGCCAAGAACGTCGATTTGCTCATCGAGGCGATTCTCAATAGGAGCGACCCTCGCAAACACGACTTCGTGAGTGATCGTAGTCTCCAATTCTTCCTCGATTCATCGGATCAATTCATTCAGCACGCGGAACGAAATATTGGACTCGCTTCGGAACTTGCCGATCGAATTCCTTCAGCAATTGCCGAAAGAAAGACAATCCTAGAAATGAAGACGCGATTGGAGAGTACAAAAGCGAAGCTTCAAGATGTGCGTCAGTATGAAGAACGCAAAGACATCCATTCAGAAGACAGGTCGATTCAGAAACAGAGGCCAAGTGAAAACTCCACAGATGAATTCGAAGCTAGATATTCAGAGGTAGAACACGCGGTCGTAGATTCAATGAAGATTACACAGGATGTCACAAGGATCTCCGACCAGATTGTGTCGAATGCCGAAAAAGAGGCTAATCGCCTGCAGGCACGATACGACCACTACACTCTTGCGAGTTATGGCTTATATATCTTCGGTTGGACGCTTGCGCTTGCCGGTCGCCTATTCGGTGTCGGAGAGCTCGTCGCCGTTGAGTGACTCCGTTCGCCGAATGCATCCACCAAGCCGTTGATCGTGGCTCTGTTCAATGAGATGTTCTTCGTTTCGGTCTCGCCGCTGAACAGGAGCTGATTCCTATTCTGGATCGTAGAGAGCTGTACCACGATTTTTGCCGGAAGCTTTGGAAGGCATACAAAGATCTCACTCAACGCGCAGCAAACGAGGCTGGGTTCAATATCGGATTTCTTTTTGCTACAAATGACAACTTTCAAAAGGGACTTAAGGAATTTCAGGAAAAGCATCCGGATGTTCGTCCCGAACTAGGAAAATTATTACAAGCGACAAGAGAAAATTGGCAGAATGAACTCGGTCAGTTCCGTAACACGTTTCTTGAACATCAGGATAACGATCCAGCACACTTCACAAAATTCTATAACCTCAACCATATCGAATCACTCTTTGAAGCGGCATGGAATACGATAGTTGACCTCATGGCCGTTTTACTCGAAAGTAAGTTGCCACATGGCACAAAGCTCGGATTACCTGATTTGAATAAAAACCCTAAATGGCCGAATCGATTCGTCTTCGATGTTCCGGCGCTCAGAAATTTGAAATAGTTTCCCTATTTTGATGTGCCGCCGATTTTTCTTAAAAAGGCAGAACCCTGGCATTGAAGTTCTAATTTCCTCTGCATTTGCATTTCAATGAATCCCCTTCCTCGATTCCGAGAAATAAGAATTTCTCGCCCCCCTTTTTCGTGTGGCGTGGGATTGACGCCTTTCGCTAGGAATGATGGTCGCGCCATCTCCCTCGATATTTGATTGCTATATTCCGCCGGAAATTTGGAAAACCAAAAAACCTTTGACCGGAGCCCAAAGAGAGGTTGATCCCCTTAAGCAGCGATCAAAAGGTTCGTAGTTCGATGCTGGGAATCCGGTCGCCATTCTTCAGGGCATCT
>DASYAJ010000505.1:0-1604 GCA_036501405.1 Kapaibacterium sp. (SeqCode) | reverse complement strand
CGCAACCGAACCCGGTAAAGTCGAGAAATGCTCGGAAGCATACTCCACCCGTGTATCGGGAGTCTATGCGACAAAACCGGGCGTCCTGCTGACAACCGAAAGCGTCGATGCCAATCTTGCCGATCACGTTCCCATGGGTGTCATTGGTATCATTCCCACTAAAGTCTCCGGTGAAAACGGCCCGATTGCCGTCGGAGATTTGCTCGTAACAAGTTCCACTCCCGGGTACGCGATGAAAGGCGATCCCGATAAACTCCACTTCGGCAATATCCTCGGTAAAGCAATGGAACCATTTGAAAAGAATGGGATGGGTCTCATCAAGGTGCTGGTCGGCAAGTATTAAAGGCTTATTCTTTCGGAAGGAAATCCCCGAATCGCTTCGGGGATTTTTTTTGCTCGATTCCTTCGAATTCGATTCCTTCGAATTATGCCGTCACGCCGCCATTGTTGGAGCGGACCGTATATAGTCCCTGGACCCCTGCAGAAACTTCGGGCTTCGAAGCTTCCGGTTTGGCTGCCTTATAGGTGTTGGTCGAATCGTCATAGAGGAAGTAATCCTTGTAGCTTGAAAGACTTGTTGCAAGATCAGCAACACTGCCTACTCCCGGAATCAGACCAAAGTTCGGCCGTTCGGAAAGCTCATCATAAAGGCGGCTGGCCGATAGCTGTTCCCAACGGTTGGACTTGAACACGCTATTGACCGCCTTCACGAAAGGGTGTTCATCGCGCGAGACCCCCATTGAATTGGAGGAAACCACCCTTGTTCCATCTCCCTTTTCCAATGCTTCCCGAAGTTTAGCACGCGGCGACCGGTCTTTGGGGCTCCACGTCTTGGTGCCACGGTCGTATTCAATAAAGTCCTGTGCAATATTGCGAAGAGTAATCGCAAAAGATTTGTAGGGCATTTCCGTCTCGATCGGTTCGAGCAAACCGGCGCCGACAAGATGCTCATAAAGCTCGGCAGATTTCAAAGGCCGTCCAACCTTTTCCGAATATTCTGCCATCGAAATAATGGCATCTTCTGTAATTTCCGGTTTCTTCACCGGACCGATCTGGTGCTTGGGACGACCAACGCGCTGATGGGGTGCTTCCGTATAATGCGAATGCGTCGGCTGCTCATCGCGTTCGAGGCCGCCTTCGCCAATGCGGGGCATCTGCAGCCAACGCGGATCGCCCGTCGAACCATCGCCGATCAAGGTCTGCAATGCTTCGGAAATACGTTGAGCTCGGGATTCCAACGCCGGTTTCCGCATTTCAATAACGCGCAGTTCTTCGTTGATTACGCTCAGTTCAGAGCGAAGGCGGTCCACAGCGTCCGTCAGGCCGTCCTTGACTTTTGTTTGGTATAGAGGCATAGTAATTGGGTAATAGAATTAACAGGAATGGGTTCGCCTGCCAATGCAGCAACACGGAAATAGGTCTGCGTAAGCATAATAGCTCTGCCTAAGCATCGTTGCCTAAGAAGTAGTATCTGCGATGGAGGCGCGTAGTTCAAAACTTTTTGTTCAAAACTTTTTTGTTCAAAACTTTTTTTGTCTGACAGAACTGCCAGTGCTTCGAATTAGAAGGGTGGTCGGATATGGAGGATATTGCCTGAGGATTAT
>DASYAJ010000504.1:0-2777 GCA_036501405.1 Kapaibacterium sp. (SeqCode) | reverse complement strand
CGCCTGACCTACGACGATCTTTTTGTGCAAGCTTCGATCAATCACGATAATACATCGGGTTCCTATTTCCTTCCCACCGGCGCGCCGATTGTCGATCGCTCGACGACATACACTGCCCAGATTCAGCACCATTGGGACCCCGTATCGAAAGAGAAGCTGACGTATGGAGCCGATTACGAATCGATCCGCCCCATTACCGATTCGACACTCTACGGCCCGGACGATGGTCATGCAAATGTTTCGATTCTCGGCGCGTACCTGCAATCGGAAACTTCGCTTTTGGATAACGATCTCGATCTTGTGCTGGCTGGAAGATTGGATAAACATAGCGCGCTGACGAATCCCATTTTTTCTCCTCGAGCGGCCTTGGTGTATCATCTCGATCAGGACAACAGCCTTCGTGCGATGTATAACGTGACCTATCTTTTCCCAAGCATTACCGATCTCTTTGCCGATCTGCTCTATGCCGATGAAGCGCCGTACAGCGTTCGCTATGTGAGTCCGTATGTATCGGGTTATTCGTTCACGCCGAATGCGGATGGTTCCTATAATATGAATACGCCGCTTCCGGCATTCGATAGTATGCCGCAAATTCCTTCCACGATGACAACCACGCAGGCGCAAGCCAAGCTTTGGCCTGTCGTCATGGATCTTGCTGCAAAAGCTGCTAATCAGCCGCTGTTAAAGGTTATTCCCGCGCCAACGCAGAACGTCAGCTATTTAGCGTATGCGAATGTGGGATCGAATGCGGGATCGGAACCATTCATTCCGATTCCGAACGGCGTTCCGCAGTCCATCAGTCCGGTGCAGCCGCAACATCAGGTGAGTTATGAGCTTGATTACCAAGGAGCGCTTTCCAAATCGTTCCAGCTCGAAGTGGATGCGTATGAAACGCATTATTCCGTCATTCATGCAAGTACGGTTGCGCTCACGCCGGTCGTCGTGTTCGATTCCGCGAAATTGCAGCAGTATTTCGTCAGCGAATTTGGGAATGCCATTCCGCAATCTTCCATCGATTCGTTAGCAGGGGAGCTTTCTCATGCGCCGCTGGGCGTCGTGCAAGCGAATGGCGGTGCGCAGAATGAATCCTACCCTGACGATATTCTCGTGGGAACCCGAAGCTATTTACAGAACACGATCACGTTTTATGGCGTCGATCTTTTCGGGACCTATAAAGCGAATAAAGATTGGTCGTTCGATGGCTCGTTTTCCTATCTCAATAAAAATTATTGGTATGCGGCAGAACTCAATCCGCAGGATTCGACCATTCAAGCGCCCTTCGCGCTGAACCTTCCGAAATATCGCTTCTCGCTTGGCGCGAAGTATTCCGGCCTTGCGCGAGGCCTGAGCCTGGAACTTCGCGACCGCTGGAGCGATGCATTCCAGATGGTCGATAACTATTGGATCGGCAATGTCGGCGCATGGAATGTGCTCGATTTGACGGTGAACTATAATATTGAATCCTGGAATAATTTGTTGCTCACGCTTTCGATCACGAACGTGCTCGATAATGTGCATGAAGAATTCGTCGGCGCGCCCTATATTGGAAGGCTGACGATGCTGCGGGCTTCCTATGCGCTGCCGGCGTTGTAGCAATCTTTCTTCAGCAGCCTTGTTTGGTTAAGTATGAAATTCGTGATATTTTGCATGGGTCTGATAATTCTGCTCGCATTCGATGTGGAACGTTCGAGTGCACAGAGCGATAGCTTGACCATCGGTGTCTGGTCAAAGAGTAGCGGAATCAAATGGAGTTTTGTCGTTTCAGTGGCGAATCCCATGCCTTCTTCATTCTACGATAGCGGAACGATGTACCTCGATATTGATACAGTCTTCCGATCTGGAAACGATACCATTAATCAACAATTTACCCGAACTCATGAGAGATAAATCTTGGATATTTTTCAGTTCCCAGAGGGGGGTATCTCGGTATTCAACACTGGAATGGCTTGGTAGGAGATCCGGCTTTTCCGAAGATACCGAATGGCAATGGAAGTGGATCGGATACGACGATTGATTCGCTCGAAATTACTATTTTAGCTCCTGGCGTTTCTGCGGTTCAAACCACTTCTGAATCTAAGACAAAATTTACAGTTGCTTACAACTCGAATGATTATAATATAGAAGTTCTCATACCTGTCTCAGTCCATTCTCAAACAATTGAATTTTTCAATCTACTCGGACAGGCTGTGGACTCAATGAAGATTGATCTGAATTCCGCAAGAAATGAATTACCCGCTTCTTCTTTATCCCCCGGCCTCTACTTCGCACGGCTTAGCGATCAGGTGGCGAAGTTCATCGTCCCGCCGAGGTAGGTAAAAATAAATCCCCGTGGAATGATTACCTTCAAACAATGTTTCGAAGGGCTATGAGAATAACATCTCTTCGGTTCGGCGCGGTTATTATGCTTTCGTTCCTTGCGGCAAAAGTGGAGGCCCAGATCGATTCGAATGCAATGGTGTGCTTGTATTGTGGTCCTGTGTCCGACGGATGCAATATCGTTCTTCTTGTGCCGCCGGGAGAAACAGATACATTTAGCGAGAGTCTCACTGTAGATTTTAATGGCTCCTATCGCATTTCAGAAGAGGATCATTCCCAACCCGGCACAAAATTCGGTGTTCTAAATCCTCCGTTTGAAATCGATACTGTCAACAAAGAAATAGTGAACCTCCAGGTTTATCGTGCAACGTCTGGCGGCACTGGCGAGAATGCTTTGTTAATATCATTCCCACCCATACCTTATTTCAGAAACAACAGCCTCATTGTGGTTAATGGAAGTT
>DASYAJ010000503.1:0-2586 GCA_036501405.1 Kapaibacterium sp. (SeqCode) | reverse complement strand
ATAGACGCGGAAATGTGGGAGCGAAAATGCATTCTGCACCTCACGGGCTACATCATGATCGGTCCCAGCAGCGACAACTGCAGTGGGAACTCCGCGCGCCACCTCTTCCGCATGACTCGGACCCGAAAGAGCCACTGTCTTCGCGGAATCGACTCCGAGCGACTCCGCAATAATCTCCGTGACACGCATCAAACTTCCCTTCTCGATCCCTTTCGAAGCACTGACATAGACGGCTCCCGCGTGAGAAATCTTCGGTGAAAGTTCCGTAGCCATTGCACGGGTTGCCTGGGAAGGAAGAGCGAACACGTAGAGTTCCCTATCGTAAAGCCATTCGGTATCGTGCGTAATTTCTATGGAAACCGGAACTTGTATCCCCTTCAGATAGCGGATATTCTCTCGCCGCTCGCGAAGTTCCCTTGCAAAGTCCTCTCGCCGGGACCAGAGCGTCACATCGTGTCCTTTTTCATGCAACACAAGGGCCAGTGTCGTGCCCCATCCACCGGCTCCGATAACCGCTGTTCTCACGCCTCATTGCTGCGGAAAAGCCGCAGCTTATCGAAGCGGTGCTCGCGCTTATTCAGCAAACGATTGATATTAGAACGGTGCGTATAAATCAGAAACACTGCTAAACCGATCGCGAAAAAGATCAGCGTATGATAACCCGTAATCTCTACTCCAAACGCATTCTCGCGAAGAAACATCGTCGTCGGAAGCGTGATGGCCGCCAAAATTGAAGCCAGGGAAACATATCCACTCAGGAATACAACCAGAAGAAAAATCCCAGCCGCCACAGCCACCTCCACCGGCGCAATCCCGATAAGCATTCCCGCCGCAGTCGATATTCCCTTCCCGCCTCGGAACCCAGCAAAGATCGTAAAAACATGCCCCAGCACTGCCGAGCAGCCCGCAAAGAGCCGGAAAACCGTAATGTCCTGAAAAGGCGTCGCATTGTGAAATGGCAGGCCGTTGAAGAAAAATGTCGCCAGGAAAATCACGCCCAGACCTTTAGCAAGATCGAGAAGCTGCACAGTCAAACCCAATTTCCAGCCCAGCACCCGGAACGCATTCGTCGACCCGATATTCCCCGAGCCTTTCGTCCGGATATCGAACCCCCGAAATTTCTTCGATATAATGACCCCAAACGGAATCGAGCCGATAAGGTAGCTCGCGATCATAACGAAAACCAAACTAAGCATTCCTAAATCTTTTCCTTCTTAAATAAATACCGTAAGATGCGAAATTGATGCTAAATGGCAGGATTCTCTTTTTCAAGAGAGCCACCTTAACACGCCGCAATTCAGAATCGTTGTTCCTTTTTCTTAGAATTCTACCAGACAACTCGAAAAAAATTATATAGTGTGTGTTGGATGCGTTTTCATGAACCACCTTTCGTTTTTTCATGAGCAGATGAACTTAAAATTTTAAAAGTGCCATTCATAAAGAAAGGAAACAAAAGGATTTTTGAAGAATTCGAGTCTTACGCAATAATATCGAAAATGTTTCAATTTTATTTGAAAAATATTTTTTATTTTTCAAGCGCGGGATTCTGAAGTATTTCCCGATATTGAGGCCTTTTTCAAATTCTCCAATTTTTTTTCCTCCATATAGCTTTCAGGAATCAAGAGTATGTGCAGCGGGACTTTCAAGGCTTTTGCGCTTTTTGCGCACATCGAACAACCCCGTACCATCGATTATGGCCATTTTCCTGCCGATTCGGTCGTGGGCGTTAGCTGCACCGTTTTGGGAAGCAAAATCAGGCATGAGCGTCTATCCCTCGATAACGGATAAATCCACTTCGATCCAGTTCGATCCCGGTGACAGCCCTAAAAAACTGACGGTGACAAACGACATCGGCACCGTAGTCAGCGAACTGGAACTTTCAGCGGAAACTTCCTCTTTGAAGTTGAATACAGAGAACTTCGCCAATGGATTCTATTTTCTCTGGCTGACATCGGCGCAGGGGACCAGCACACCCAAATTTTTCGTGAGGCACTAAATGAAAAAGGGGGTTTTATTCTTTTTACTGACTCTTGGTTCTCATGACTTTGCGTTTGCACAACCGAACACTTATCTTATGAAACCTACTTTTTCGTTCCAAGGTGCTTTCGTTATAGACACCGTCTATTTTACCGGTTTCGATAACGATAATTGCGGGATCGATAATCTGCACCTGAAGCGCGGGGATTCAATTATTTGGGCAGACGCTGTTCCACCTTATGGAGGTTATGACTCTATCGGACTTGCTTTTACGATTCCTTTGTGGGCAGATACTGGAAAATGGGATCTCATCTTTGTCTATGGCATCGAATGCTGGGATTCGGCGGCTTATCCCGGGTTATTTACAGTTTTGCCTGCATCTGCCTCAATATCACCGGCATCGAATTCTAATCTCATGCTTTCCGCAGTTTCTAATCCGGCAGGTCGCAATATTACAGCGATGGTGAACGCTCCATTCTCCGCTTCTGCCACATTGGAACTATACGACGCTCTCGGACACGTCGTGCAGGCTTTACCATCGGCACGATTGAAACCTGGAACGAATAGGTTTACCTTCGATTGCTCCGCGCTCCCGTCCGGGAATTATTA
>DASYAJ010000502.1:0-2158 GCA_036501405.1 Kapaibacterium sp. (SeqCode) | reverse complement strand
GCCAAGAGCAGATACAACGATGCAATCGAGCAGTTCAACCATGCGTTGCGGATTGATCCGAATTACGCCCCGGCGCGGAAGCATTTGGATGAAGCGAAAAAATTGTCGGGTGTACGTGGAGGTTAAATGCAATCCCTGGAATTAACATTCCCGGTTTTTTTAGGCAGTGAGATCCACATGCTCATGCCCATCATCCCCCTGATATGGCTTCTTCTTGTATTGCCTTGGATTTTCGCCGTGCTTGTCATTCCCATCATCCACCGGCGTGACTTCCTCGCTGCTTTCCACCTGATGTTCCATCTCATCATCTTCCAGGGCCGCATCTTTTTCCAATTGCTGAGTGCGGCGAAGCTGCGCAGTTTTCTCGGCGGCGGCTTGTTGCTGAATGGCGCCGCTTTGCAGGATGGAGCCGGATAATGGATTGAACTGGGTCATGGCGGACTATCTTAATAATATCGGCAAATTGCCGTGGGTGAATACACCTGCGCCTCATTTTTTTTGACTGGGGATAATACTCAATGATTAAAATCTACGAATTTTTTAAGCCATTATTATATGACCGGCGATAATTCGATGCGTTTTCGTGCCCGAACGCAGAAGCAGCCTGCCGGCGGAATCGATTCCCTGACCGATCCCCGAGATAGGCGGATCGCCATTTTCGCCGATAACCTCGATCTGCCGGCCGGCGAGGGCGTCGTAGCGGCCGAATTCTTCCACGAAGGTGGCGAATGATTTTTCGTTCCGAAGCCGAAGGAGTTGCCGGAGATGGCGAGATAAGGAAATGAGCACCTCGCTAACATTCAATTCTCGTCCCGCCAAAAGCTGCAGCGAGATAATCTGCCTGCGAAGCATCGCCGGCGCCTTAGAAAGGGGAGTATTTACATTGATGCCAATTCCAACCAGATCGACTTTCTCCACACGCTGGCAAAGCAGGCCCGCCAGTTTCTTATCGCCTACCAGCAAATCGTTCGGCCATTTCAACATGACCTCTTCGCATCCGCTCATTTCTGCACACGCCGCCCGAGCCGCCAATCCCGCGATCAGCGGCAACTCTTGCGGCTCATGGCTATCAATTGGCAAGACGAATGTCACGGTGAGCGACCCGGCAGAGCTGAACCACGTATTACTTCCTCTTCCCCGTCCCGCGCTTTGCTTCGCTGTGAGCACAATCGCCGGCGCATATAACCGCCCCGCTTTGCGCATCGCCGCCGCATGCAGGTTTGTCGATTTTAATGTCGGGAAAAAATGCAGACGGAATGGCCGAAGCTCGGCGCGCAGGCAAGAAAGATCGAAATGGTTCATTTTTTGCGCCACATGCACTTTAAACGATTTCAACCGGAATTTCGGTGCAGCGAGATAATTTAACATCGCCCGCTAGAAAAATATCGCAGCCATATAGAATCGCGCTGGCGAGATGAATCGCGTCAGCTGATTTCAAACCGTATTGGGCGCGTAACGCAGTGGCTTGCTCGATGACTTCAGAATTTATGTCCAATACTAGCAGCCGCGAACGAGAGAAGAACTCATCATAGTGGGCTAGAAGCCCCCACTTTCGTTCAGAGACTGGTTTACAGCGGCATTCCAGCCTGGAGAGTCGCGAAGTGAATACCGTACCAGAGTCTTTCAGCATGACAGAAGATACACGCGCTCGAATTTGCGATTGAAAATCGCCAACTGCTTCAATGAGATAAATAATGACGTTAGCGTCTAGATAAAGGCGCATTGATCATCACCAATTTCGATCTTCTTTTATTTGCTGATCGATTTCTTGACGTGATCGATTTCCCGCAGGAAGGCGCTTTAGAAAATCGAAAATAGTTTCGCGTTCTTTGCCATTCTCAACGGGAAGCGGCAAGACGATAACGGCAAGATCTTGGCCTTGGGCGCTGAATTTTTCATCGGTCTCGATTTGATTCGGACCGACTTGCCTGCCGCGAATGATGATGGCGTTTTCCATAAAAGCCTCTCGTCAGAGTATAGCACGAAACGCGGCATTTGACTCATGTAGTTGCAGGAATTGTCAATTGTATCTTCACCCGCCCAATCCGCTGCGGCTCGGCATCAATCACCGTGAACAAATGCCCCGAATGCTTGAACGTCTCACCGGGACGCCCAATGTGACCCAGGGCAATCGACGCAAAACCACCCAGCGTCTCCA
>DASYAJ010000501.1:0-5181 GCA_036501405.1 Kapaibacterium sp. (SeqCode) | reverse complement strand
ACTATGACGCTCCATAAGTAATTTTAAGAAGTATAATTTCATCTGATCAGGCGATCGAAAAGGCGTTTCAATTTATTCGAGCGTTGAATCCGGAGTATCTGGGATCGAAGCCGGAGAGCATTCGTCTTGAGACGATTCAACGCTTCGGGAAGGAATGGATCGTTGTCCTGGGTTATTCGACTACTGCACGCTTAGCGGTTCGGGTTACTCCAAAACAATAGAGCCGCGCTGCGTTATGATAAGCCTAAAAAGAATCAATGTAAATCCCATTATTCCGGGCGCGCCACCACTGGCAACGCTGGATAGGCTTCCGGTTTTTTCGCCTGCACTTCGAGTTCCGGAGAGAGAATATCCTCCGGAGCAATCAGCGTTGCGGGAACTTTTGAACTGAAGCTAAAAAGCCCGCCCGAACCAGCGGAGACAAGCATGTTCCGCGTGACCGATTCTTTCGAGGAAATAATTTCCCGCAAATCCCGAATGCTCGGAAGCCCGATTTCTGCGCCGCGAAGAAGCTGTTCGCGCCCATCGGGATAGACTTTATAAATCAGCGCCGGAATAATCATCTTGCCATTGGCAAGCATATCCTGAATGCTAAAGCCGGCATCTTCGGGCGGCGCGCCGTTGTCAATGGCGCGGACCACAATGCCGTAATCGTAACCATCTTCCTTTGCGCGGTCGAACAGTTCCTTTTTCAGATGCGACAGCGGCATCGGCTTCGCATCGATATATTCGATGACACCGGGAGCCGGTGCATTCTCCGTCAGGCCTGGCATTCCTTCGGCCATCGAGCGCGCATGGCCGTTCGGTTCCTGAATTTCTTTCGTCGGCGTGCGCGTCATGTAAAGCGTTTTGAGAATGCCTTTATCGACAAGCTGCAAATCGGCGGGTGGAACAACACCTTCGTCATCGAAGGGATAATATCCGAGGTATTCGATTCCATTTTTCGATTTGGTCAGCGAAATGTCATTGAGAGAAACTGAAACGGGAAGAATACGCGTGTTCAGCTTCTCCTTGAGCGAGGAACGCTTCCCAGATGAAAAAATCGCAGAAACATCGTTGCCAAAAATATCCGCACGCTCCGCGTAGAGCCGTGAAATCACATTCTCCGAAAGAAAATCGGCGGCTGCGCCGTTTTCGAAAAGCACAGGGCCGGTATAGTCTTGATCGAACCGTGGCGCGTGTTTAAGCGCGATGAGCTGAGAAGAAAGTTCATCGACGATCGAGTGCAGTTCCGTTATGTCCGGCAGTTTATCGGGCGTGGCAGCCACAAAATCGCGCGAGAGCACCAGCGGTTCACCATCGGAATCGGCCTGTGTTGAAGCCTGCATTTCTATTTCGCAGAGCGTCACCGGCTTGCGCACTCGGGTTCCCTCGGTGTTGAGAATCCATTCGTAGGAATTCGAATACGTGAGCGAAATATGCGAAGCCTGAATTTCAGGTCGCGTGCTGAATTCGCCGCTGAGCGCCTTAATCATCTCTTCGAGCTGAGCGCGATCGTATTTCAGTTCCACTGGAACTTCCGCAATTTGTACCGCGGGCGCTTTCGAAAAATCGGGAAGGTTTTTTAGTTCCGGCGCAATGATTTTATGTTCCATCGACGCTTTCTTTTTCGAAAAGCTTTCGTTCGCTTCTTTAAACAAATCGTCGGTCGAAAGCCAGAGCACGCGCCGAATGCCGGTGTAATCGTCATCGAGCGGCAGCGTGTTGTCCGGTGCGCTCGAAAAGCTGAAGAGACCGGTGTTGTCCGAAAAGTTCTCGTCGTTGAACTGATAATTGTTCAGCAGCAGCCGCACCGTTTCCTTCCGTTCGTGTTTATCGTCCGATTGCGTAAGGGAACCGTTCGAGGCTTCGAGCGAAAGCTTTTGCTGATCGGTAACGGTGTAGGCAATAAAAAACGGATTAACGAGACCTTCCAGATGCAGATCGCTTTTCGCACGCGTCAGTTCATCTTCCATCGCGCGTTGAACGGTGGAGATCGTTTTATCCGATACTTGCGCACGGATTGTTCCAGCGCCGATGAACAGCAAGAGCAGCGTAGTCGTAACCTTCAGGTTACGGCGAATAAGGTGGTGCTGAAAATAATTCCGAGATGAGTGCATGTCCATGTAATACTCCAAAAATACCACTGCGACCTGATGGTCACGACTACGAGAATCCGACCATAACCGGAAAGGTTACGACGACGATTATCCTTTCCGCTGGTCCATTTCTTTTCCCGCCGCGACGGCATCCGGCGCGGGAAGGATTGGCAGGCGTTCCTGCGATTTTTCTTTCTTTTGTACTTCGATCTCGCGCACGAGCAAACTCGGGCTGGAGGCTGAAACGGGAACCCATCCCGACTCCGCGCCGCACATGCCGTTGAACGTCTCGCTATCGTTTCCGGCAGCGATAATGCGCTCAAACGTCGCGAGCGGCGTGCCAATCAGATCGACGCCGCGCACGAGTTCATCGGGCCGGCCATCGGGATAGACGCGATAAACGAGAATCGGCAGCACATTGAAGGCGTTGGGAATCGTTCTTCCGGTCAACGTGAACCCTCCTTCGACTTCCTTGAACCACAGTCCATACGGTTTGCCCTGCTTGATGCATTCTTCAATGAGGAGTTTGCGGAGCGAATCCATTGGAACGGTTTCTTTTGCCACGACGACAAGATTCCCTTGTCGTGCTTCGGGAAGTTTTCCTGGCTCCGCGCGGCCATGACCGTTCGAATGCGGGAACCCTTCAATGGGCGAGCGACCCATCAGAAAATTTTTCAACACACCGTTTTCGACAATATCTACGTGCTCCGCGCGAACGCCTTCATCGTCGAACCGGTAATGCCCCAGTAAATCGGTGTGATTATAGACGGCGAGGTTTGGATCGTCATACACGTCCATCCACGGCGGGAGCACAAGCTGCCCGACTTTTTTCTTAAAAGTCTGTCCTTCATTCGCATTTTTTTCGCGGCTCGCTTCGACGCGATGGCCGAAAATCTCGTGGAAGAACACCCCAGCCGGTCCGCCGGAAAGGATCGCCGGACCCGCATACGGACTGACGACCGGTGCAGTCCGCATTTGCTCCAGCATGGCAATCATGTGCTGGACGTCGTGCATGATCGAATCGTCCGAAGGCAAATCTTCCGGCGAGTATGCGAAATAGCTTTGATACAGCGGCAGTTCCATGCCGTCATCCGCCTTTGCGCTGGCAATAATCATGACGCGCGTATAGAGCTGGTTCGAAGCGATCTCCGCGCCCTCGGTCGAAACGAAATACTTCCGAACAATGCTCGCATCGAGTGTGGCCTTTGCTTCGAAAATGTCGGATTGACTGGCAAAAAGCGCCGAATATCGTTCCAGCCGGGCTTCCCATGCTTTTCGGTTCCGAAAATAATCGGTCATCCGAATCGGCGTTTCGTAGTAATGGTTGGACGCATCGGCTTTGCTGAAATCGCCCGAGGTATCGTCTTCGGCCACTTTCACCGTCTTATTGGTGCGGACTTGCTGCAATCGTTCCGTCGCATTATTGAAGCTTTCATTGGTCGCGCGCCAGAGAGCCAATTTCAGGGAACCGGCATTATCTTCGTAAGGAATCGCCTGCGCCCCGGAGCGGCCAAACATGTCGTTCGATGCGCGAATTTCGTGCGTATTATCGAGCGAGTAATCGCCGACGCGCAAATCGACGAGCAGCATTCTGCGCCGCGAAGAATCGGACTTCTGGATGGAACCATAACTGGAGACCATGCTCACCGTTTGCTCGTCGCCGATATTATAGCTCATATAATAAGGCGGGACCGGCTGCTTTTGGAGCGCGTCGTTTTCGCGCAATAGTTCCGACTTCATCGTCTGAATGACGATGTCGTTCTCCTCGTTTTGTGCCCAGACGCTGCTGGCCGAGAACAGGAATAGGAGAATGGCGAACGCACGCAAGAATGGCAATTCAGAATTTATTTTCATGCAACGGAGACCTATTAACAGGTGCAGGCTGAGAAGCGTAAAATGCAGGGAAGAGTTCAGAGAGCGAAGGACTCTGGATAAAAATTCACCGATAAATACTTCACGCTCGTTCGGCCATCGCGAGTAGAAAAGCTCCGGTTCCCCACCACCATTCGCCGGTCGAAAGCGATTTATAATATGCGAGCGTTCCCGGCCATGTTCCTTCAGAAACTTCGAGAACGCGGCCATCGCGATCGACGACATCCATTAACCCTCGGATTCCATTCTCGACAACTTTTGCCGGAACCCATTTCATTCCAAGCCTCTGCGCCCGAAGATAGGCAAAGAGGAACATCGCTGAGGCCGATGCTTCTTCATCGCTTGTTTTGTCATCGAGGATCGTGCGCCAGAGTCCGCGTTTTGTTTGCAGTTTCGCGAGTGCCGTTCCCAGTTGCTCGAAGATCGCGGCGAGGCTTTTATATCGCGTCGATTTTTTATCGAGGAGGGGAAGGATTTCGGCGAGTGTCATCATGACCCATCCATTTCCGCGCGCCCAACTCCCTTCGGAACGCTTCCCGCCGTGATTCTCTTCGCAATGAATGAAAAATGGTTTGTTACCATCCTGCAACCTGTCCAAATGAAGGACGATTTGCTTCACCGCTTCATCTTCCCACGGTACATTCAGGTACGGTCCAATCCGTGCAAGTAATGCAGAGGAATAATAAACGGTGTCGATATAAAGATGGGGAAGATCGATATTGTGGAGCAGAAATCCTTCCCCATTTCGCAACGCTTTGTCGCGGATGAATTCATAAATGCGAAGGGCCGTCTCGTCTAATTGCATTTTGAATTTCGGGAACTCGCGCACAATATCGGGATAGAGCAATGCAAAGCTCCACGATCCGCAAAAATAATGGACCCATAATCGTTCCGAAAGGTGAAATTGAATCCACCGGCGCAAATAGGCGCGAACTTTTGGATTCTCGTCCACCGTGAGACCGCGAAGCAAGCCATACATTGCAAGCGATTGTCCCCAATCGGTCGATTGCGATTCCGGACGATAGCGCTCGATGAACGATTCGCTGACCGTGCGAATAATTGCTTTCGGATCTGCCGATGACGTTTTACTTTTTGCCATGGAAATATTTGTGAACAGAGGAGACGATCGTTTTTGCTCGCGTTTCAACGATCGAGAGATCGTGATCGGCATCGGAAACGAGAGGAGTTCCCACGCCCACAGCCGCCGCGCCGGCTTCAAACCACTCGGTGA
>DASYAJ010000500.1:0-5380 GCA_036501405.1 Kapaibacterium sp. (SeqCode) | reverse complement strand
ATCTTTTGCTTGTATGGCAAAGACTTAACCTGATCGAGAATCCCATCGATAAAGGTGGTATTAAGCGAGAAAGGGTTGGTCAGATTAGTAATCGGTGAGGTGATGTTGGAAAAATTGATCGGGTTTTGAATGCAGTTGAAGCAAATGCTACCAACCGAGCCACCCGTCAGAGAGGGCAATGAGCCGCCGGTGAATCCGTTGGGAAGAACATCACCAAGGTCAACATTTGGGAAATCATCCGGAGTATGCCATTCTAAATCGGTAAACGACAACGATGGGAACGAGCCAGGATCGAAAGTCGGGAACGTCGGCAGCGTAAATACATTGTCCAGAAAACCAGAATTAAAGGAATTATCCATGAAATGCTGATCGAATCCGAGATTGCACGTAAAATAATTGAAGGGATTATAGAGATCCGTGTTCGTAACAATGCTGTTAACGGCAGCTACCATATCGTTGAAATTCTGGTACGAAAAGCTCTCGACGCGACCGCGAATGTGGCTGTGAGTACCGTCATCGTTGTAAAACGTCAGATAGTTCGAGGCTTCATTATTTGATTGTCCGTCGGTAATCGGATCGGTACTTGCCGGATTATGAATGATGATAGCAATACCATTTCCTTTGCCGTCCGTCTGGGTGTTCTCGACCGTGAGCACATGATTTACTGGGTCCGGTACATAGAAATACCCCGTTGCATCTTTGAATGTCGGGTCCGGAGTCGTGGCTACAATGTGCAATGCCGATTGCGGATTCTGAGTGCCTATCCCGACAAAGCCGTTTTTCGCAATGGTCACTCGAGTATTATTATTCGTGCCTAATAAAATTAAATCGTTCGATGTAGTCGAAATATTGAGCTCTTTATCGGTCGTAATCGCATTCGATGTGCCATTGCCATTGAAAAGTAAGCTACCAACCCTTACGGTCCCCGATGTCGTTACATCTCCCACATTGTCGATTTGAAAGGGATTTCCGCTTCCCACACTGAATAAAGCCGGAGGGTTGATCGTACCAAGGCCGAGCCGAAAATTTGTATTATCCCAGAAGAATTTCGAATTGTTCTGATTAACAGAGCCATTGCCATCTGCAAAGAGGACACTTCCGGGAGTGTAAGTCGTGACGGATGGAAAAACAAAAACCTGATTTGTGCTCATGGGCGAAAAAGGCTGAATAGTCAGTGTATGACCAGTACCATCATCGAGAATGAGGCTATGTGCCCCGATGCTGCGCTGTTGCGCAAACGCCGAAAGTGATAAGAATGCCGAAAGCGCGACAAGAACTGCCGCTTTGAATAGGAATTTCATTTTTTAGTAAATAAGAATAGCGAAACTCGTAGAGCAACCGTTGCAAAAATACGACATTTTATCGTAGGTTGTTCAAAATTCGTTTTTCACGCCATCGGATTCGAATGCAGGAATGATTCCTCGCCTTCGTCCAGACGGGTTAACTCACTCGAAAGGTATTCGAATGCCTCCTGCGGCGATTCCGAAAAATGAATCAGGTTCAAATCGTTACGGGAAATCATTCCATAATAGGCCAATTTGTCAAAATCAATAATTTCTTCCCAAAAGCTTTTTCCATAGACGACGACTGGCATTTTCTTCCGGATTTTTCCGGTCTGAATCAGCGTCAGGCATTCGAAAAGCTCATCCATTGTTCCGAAGCCGCCGGGAAACGCGACAAGCGCTTTGCCCAAGTACGCAAACCAGAACTTTCGCATGAAGAAGTAGTGAAACTCGAAATTGAGTTCGTCGGTGATATAACTATTCGGCATCTGCTCGAATGGCAGCGCAATGTTGAAGCCGATCGATTTGCCACCGGCGAGCATCGCGCCTTTATTGGCCGCCTCCATGATGCCAGGTCCGCCGCCGGAACAAATCACATACTTTTGTTTGAACGAATGCGTCTTGATCGATTCGACATTCACGTAAGGAATCTGCTCCTTCACTTGCGCGGCGGCTATCTGGCCTTTCGCGACCTGCGCTTTTTCGTAGTTCTGCGCTGCTTGCGTGATGGACCATTCTGTGAAAAGCCGCGCCAGTTCCGTAGCTTCCTCATAATAGCGCGTCAGCTCCTTGTGTCGCGTGGCTCGGCGAACAGCATCTTCCAGTTCCGCTTCGACTTCCGGTGTGCAGGAGTTCGTCTGAACTGCAAGCTGCCTGGCATTCTCGAGTTGATGCAGTTCTGCATCGACTTCCGTCGGCGCCTGAATCCGTGCTGAGCCGAAAAAGACGATGGTATCTCGCACCCGAGCATGGGCAAGGCGCGAGCGCGGTTCGATATACTCCGAAAGAATGCGGACGATCCGCGCTTCCGGACTCATGAGAAACGTTTCGTTCAAATACGCCTTTTCGGCGCGCTGTTTTACTGCTGACATTCTATATGGTATCTTCTAAAGTTTTGAGATTGAAAACTACAACCGAAAAATGGGAAGATTCATTTTATGTTCGAGTAACTTTTCGGGAAGACTCGTGCTCATTTATTTCATGCGAATGCGGCGCTCAATTCGCGCGGATCGATCAATCTGTTCGATTTTTTCGGACGCATTCCAGGAATTATTATGAGGCAATCAACCTGAATAACTTTGGAGCGACGTTTCAAATGGAGCTTGGATTATTTTTTGTCGGAACTGCGGGAATCGGTTCGACGATTTTCATGACCTTTACACCCAAACATCCTCCCTTGGTTTTTCGATTGATCTCTTGCTCGGAACACTGAAGAATTAAGTTACCAGAGCAGCCCTATCGATACAGAAAAACCGATGATGGCTTGCGCCAAAAGTGTACTTTCCGCAATAGCGCTTCGCTGCGGACGCAAAAGGCCAACTGGTGTCCAGCCAGCCCAGTTGATACCGCTTCCCAATGCATTGTCCCATCCATTCCACGACCGATTTTCCCAACGATGTCCATCGGACGAAGGGTTGATAAGCATTGCCCAGCCATAATAGCCAAGGTCATCACCCCAGGTCCACCAAATGAGATTAAAAGAGATCGCGGAGCTCAATCCGCAGGTCCTGTATAAAAAATAGGAAATAGCAATCTGAATTCCAGCCTCAAGATCATAGTACCAGGAATCGGTGATGTGTTCCCCTTTCGTGCTCCTAAGCAGATTATGACCGACATAATCGAGCAACGAAAAACCGGCTGAAGCTCCGACAACGTATTCGATATGTCTCCAGCGGGCAGTGTCGGTTTGTGCACGAAGCCGACCCGTTACCGCAAAGCAAAGAAGAGCAAATATGATAAGAATTTTTACCAATGCATTTTTATCACGCAATCGAAACGGAACGCCTACAATCGCTATAGAGTTCCCTGTCGCAGTTTAAAATATTACTGGGACCGTTTCGTAATATCAAGCATTCTCTCTAAAGCGACCCGTGCCCATTTTTTCTCCGAATCCGAAACGACAATCTGATTTTTTACAACTCCGCTTTTCAAATTTTCGAGAATAGCTAAAAGCGATTCGGGCGTGATACGATACATCGTCGCGCATTCACAAGCGTAAGGAGCGAGCGTGGTAATGAACTGCTCTGGGTGCTGCTTTTTCAATCGGTTCACCATGTGGTGTTCCGTTCCAATTGCCCATTTGCTTCCCGCCGGAGCTTGTTCCACCGTTTTGATAATATACGATGTGGAACCAACTTTATCGGCTTGCCGGACAACATCGAAATGACATTCCGGATGCACCATCACCTGAATGCCGGGATAGAGCGCGCGCATAATGGAGGGGTGCGACGACTGAAAATGTTGATGGACCGAACAGTGTCCGCGCCAGAGCAATATCTTTGCTTGTTGAAGATCGGAATCCGTGAGACCACCCATCGGCTGCATTTGGTCATACAGCTTGATTTCATCCAGCGGAATCCCCATTTGATAAAACGCCGTATTCCTTCCCAAATGCTGATCGGGGAAGAAAAAGATTTTTTCGAACCCCTGATCGAACGCCCACTGAAAAATTGCGCGGTTGTTGGAACTGGTCGATACCGTCCCGCCATGCTCGCCACAAAATGCTTTGATCGCCGCGCTCGAATTCATGTAGGTGACGGGACACACTTTCGATGTATCGATGTACTCCCCGATTTCTTCCCATGCATCGTATACCTGTTCCACCCGAGCCATATCGCTCATCGAGCAGCCCGCTTTGAGATCGGGAAGGATTACTTTCTGGTTCGCTCCCGAAAGAACATCGGCAGTCTCTGCCATAAAATGGACGCCGCAGAAAATGATAAATTCCCGATCATGGAGTTCCGAAGCATAACGGGCTAATTCAAAGCTGTCACCGGTGCGATCCGCAAATTGCACAATGTCATCGCGCTGATAATGATGGCCGAGAATAACCACTTTATCTCGAAGTTCTTGTTTCAGTGCGTGAATACGCCGAATGACATCCTCCGATGTTGTTTCGGCTACGAGATTCTTCGCCTCCTCCTTGAAAAGGAGAGGATTTTCCATAACAGTTAATTCCAAAACTTCAGGCATGGAAAGGCAGGTGAACGATAGTGACAGGTAGTAAATTACCCTCCGAACCCTTTACGGAAAGTTCACTCTCAGGATTCGCATATTTCCCCCGGACATATCCAAGCCCAATCGTTCCAAATTCCGGCGATTGCATAATGCTTGTTACTTCTCCAATCTCATTGCCAAGCGGCGTATTCGATGGCAGCGATTCATCGACCATTCGATCTCCCGCGTGGGGCATAGTGCCTTTGAACTTCAAGCCCACCAATGTTCTTTGCACTTTATTCTGTGCATCGAGCCGAGCGATCACTTCCTGGCCGATATAGCAGCCCTTTGTAAAGCTCACGGCTTCCTTTGCCAACGGAAGTTCCAGCGGATTGTGCTTTTCGTTGATTTCATTCGGCGCAATCGGCGTTCCATTCTCGATACGCAACACTTCGAAAAGATCGTCCTCGAAACGAGCGCCGCCATCCTTTTCTACTTCTCGCAATAATTCATTCCAAACCTCTACCGATTTTTCTTTTGCGCAAAGTATAAACCATCCCTCTCCTGCCAAACTTGGGGCTTTCACAAGCGTGGCAGAAGTTGCGCCGATGGAAAGGCCGATGGAAAGATTGAATGCCTTCGTGCGAGGTGCATCGTTCAAATCTTGGGAAGTATATTTTGCGAGTATGCTCTGTGCCTTCGGCCCGCACAGGAGGAATTGTGAAGTTTGTTCGGTCGCGGCCACGAATCGTGCATCCTCCATGATCGTAAATTTATCGAGCCACGAGATAATCGCTTGCTCTTTGTCCTTGCTTACAATAAGCAGGGTTTCGCCAGCATCAGCTTTCACAACCTTCAGGACATCGATGAAGCGGCCTTTTTCATTCAAGAGAGCTGTGAGAACTGCGCCGCTGCCTTTTTCCAGCGCAGTAATTTCGTTG
>DASYAJ010000499.1:0-7116 GCA_036501405.1 Kapaibacterium sp. (SeqCode) | reverse complement strand
GCCGGTGCAACCGGTATTGGCGTAGAAGGCTGGGCACAGGCTGCAGCGAACACTGCTGGCGTGATAGGTAATAGTGGTTCTGGTGCAACGCGCAACTATGGCGTTGTCGGTACCACAAATACAGGCGTCATTCCGACATCGACAATTACAAATGCTTCCGTTATCGGTTTTAGCAACGTTGCTGGAACTGTCGGTATTGCTGCCGATAATACCGCTTCGGACGCTACGGCTCTCGTTGCGCAAGCAAATGGCGGCGGCGCTTCTACAGCCGGTTCGTTTAATGTGAACAGCACCGGAACGACAAATACCGGTATCTCCTCGACAGTCGGCGGTATTAGCTCGGTCGGCAATGTCGGTGAAAACGTAGCGGTTACCGGCGCATCGCCGAATAATCGCGGCGTCGTCATCAGCTCGACGGGCAGCGGAACGGCGAATATCGGTGCGGATGTCACTGTTGCCGGAACCGGCGCGGTCGGCGTTCGTGTCAATGCCGGAGCGGTCAACGGTATAACAGTCGATGCATCGAGTGCGAACACAATCAATGGAGAAGTCGTGAATAACATCGGCTCTACTGGTGGCGGAGTCGGTTACAATGCCAACTTCAATGGCGGCTTTGGTGCGCAGAACCCATGGGGATACAATGTCAACATGGTTAACGCCAATGGCTCCTACTCGGGATACCATGTTCAAAACCTCGGCAACTCAGGAGCTTTCGGTATCAATATCGAGAGTATGACGGCTGGAACTGGCCTTCAGATCGGAAATGCACAGGGTGGAACGGGTATTAACATCGGCATGAACGGTGCGAACAAAGGCATGGCCGTTACCAATGTCACCAGCGCAACAGGCATTAGTGTCGATGGTGTGACTGGCGGTGCTGCGATCGATATCGGTCAGTCTGCGCCTACGTCTGCTGGCTTCGGAGTACGCTCCAAAGCAGCCGGTACAGGAACAGCTGTTGAAGCGATTGCCGATGGTACGACAACTTCCATTGCCCTCCAGGTCGGTGCTGGCGCGGTTGGCGGTCAGGTCGTTGCCGATGGAAATGCGTTGAGCGGTCAGTCCGGCTTCCCGCAGAATGGCTTCAATGGAGACTATGTACTTTCCGCAGCGGATCATGGTGGTGCTGTGACAAGCATCACGATCTACAATTCGCTCATAACCGCGAATAGTGCAATCATCTTTACCGCTGTTAACAATGGCGGTACCGTTGGTATGATGACGATTAGCGCGCCAGCGGTGGGTAGTTTCACCATCTCCACGACTGCAGCAAACATGCAGGGTATTAATAGCATTTATTACCAGGTCGTAACGCTGGCTCACTAATTTCACACACGGCCGCTCCGAATTCCGGGGTGGCCACAAGTTTATTCACTCACGTCAGAGAGAGTTCATACCGGCCTCGCTGCTCTAATTCGGAGTAGCGAGGTCAGGTGTTTTAGAGAGGTGGTCTTTGCTTGCCGATGGCGTGTGCCGTCGTCGTGACCTTCAGGTCACGCCACGGCGCTTGCAGAAAAAGGGAACAGCATTTCGCTCGCGAGCAAAAGCTTAGCTCTGGTTTAGGACATTCCACGCTTCCAGCACACGGTCTTGCTCCAACAGTTCCTTTGCGCGCGTGTGACGATTTTCTACGGTTCCTTCCTCTTCGAGCATCGGTGTGGGCAAATCTTCGAGGCTCGCAAGCTGTGCAAGGTTTCGACCTGTAAGAATAGGACTGGAACGAATTTCTTCCGGAAGTTTGTCGATTCCCACCAGTGGTACGCCAGGCTGTGGCAAAGCGAAGAGACCCCGTTTAGCCCTCGTATAATAAGGCCCGCCAAGCCGAGCAACTTGATCGATCAGCACGGAATCGATCGCGCCTTTTTCATTCAGGACCGATTCGCTCACATGCAGCATCACAATTTCGCAGATGAGGAGATTGGCGCTGCCGGGAGCTTTTCCGAAATCGACATGATGCAAGAGCCGGGCTTCCATCACGAACGGACTTTCCGTAACGCCAGGGGGCTTCACTTTGAGACTGGGAAGTTTTGTTAATCCCGATTTGATAAATTCATCGACGTGCTTTTCATACGGCGCGGACGCCAGCGAAATTTGCGGCACCATTTCGTATGTCACAATCGAGACCGTGCACTCTCGCGTTTCGAGAATGTTCATCATCGTGTGCTTCGGCTTTCCCGTTTTGCCTGAATAAGCGGGGCTAAAGCAAAGTACCGCTGGGTTCACCCCAAATATATTGAAAAAGCTGAACGGCGAAAGATTCGCATTGCCTTCTCGATCGAGCGTGGAAACAAGTGCAATAGGCCGCGGTGCGACCCCGCCGACAAGCAGTCGGTGGAATTCGCTGTGAAGTGTGGTCTGTGGATCGAACGTAATCATACGAATTACTCCAAACCTCATTCCGTAAAAGACTGTTTCGAATAGGCGGCGCAATTGTTTGCCGCCCTCATAGCTTCCATGCGAACCCGCGCGCTTTTTTATATCGTCTTAGCGTGGCTGATTCTTTCGGCCATGCTGGTGCTCGACCTCGTCGCGCATTCGTACACAGCGATTCAGGGCGCGCTCTTGGAACTTCTTCGCGCGGGCTTACAAGGTGCAGCGATGCTCTGGTTTGCGCGAGCGATGGAAGTGCTCTTTTTCCGAACCTCAGCGATCAGCCCCGTGGAAGAAGTGCGTCGCTCCGCCGATTGGCCAGTACGGTTGACGGAACGTTTTTCCGCCGTGCTCGGGGCTACGGTACTCTTCGCATTTTTGCCTTACCTATTCCGGCTCTCGCTTCGCACGCTCACGATTCCCGGTCCATTTAAGGTCGAGGCGGAAGTATTTTCCACGATCATCTCGATCGACATCATGGGCTTCTTGTGGCTGGTGATGCTCGTTGTGGTGCTGATGAGTTTTTGGCAGATCGCACAGGTGCGGCAGGCTCCGCGCTATTCGCAGCGGCGGTTTATGGGATGGGCAGCGGCTGTCGCGATTGTCAGTTTGTTGAGCTTGTGGCGCGTGGAGAGCGTGATTCCTCACAGCGGATTAACATCGGTCGTGATTTGGGGTGTTGCGCTGTTGGTCGGGCTTGGAGCACTGCTGCTTGGTTATCGGCTTCCGTGGCTTCCGCGCGTGACAAGGGAAGGAAAGAATCGGTTGCTACTCTTTTCGTTAGTCAATACCATACTCGCGGTAGCGGCACTCTATTTCTTTGCGGTCGAAAAATATCCCTCGGAGATTTTCGAACGGTATGCGCTCTTCTGGCATGTGGTGACGCTGAACACGCTGGCGACGCTCGCGATTTATTTTGCGCTCGTGTTTTTCAGCGCGCTCTTCACGCTTTCCTCCACGGAGCTTGTGGAACGAAAATCGGCCGAAGTGCAATCGTTGGCGCGGCTGACGCGGTTCTCCTCGAACATTCTTTCGAGCGAACTCTTGCTCGATTTACCAAAACTGGCGGAGCAAATCACGACGCTGGCGGCGGAAGCGACCGAATCCGATTGTGCATGGCTGGAACTCCGTTCGAACGCACCGAACCAGCGTGTGCCAGCAACAAATGACGGATTTGAACGGGAAGAAATCGTTCGCTCCTATTCGCACATTGGCGCGCAGGCGGCGGAACGAATCATGGAGGAAGCGGAGGGATTTGCCGAAGCGGACGAACATGTTCCCTCACCGCGCGGCGAGTTGGAACGTTCTCGAAAACCGTTTATCGTGCGCCGTCGTATCAGTGGCCGGCAATATATTCTTCCGCAACAGGCGGGAAGTGGAGAAAACCAGGATATGCACTCGATGGTCGCTGTGCCGCTGATGCACAACGAGACCGTCCGCGGCGGCCTCTATGTCGCTAAACATCGCGAAGATGGTTTCGACGATGACGATCTCACGGTGCTTACCGCCTTCAGCGATGTCGCATCGCTCGCGCTCGAAACGGCGCGGCTCGTGCAGGATTCGGTCGAGAAGCAGAAGTTCGATGGCGAACTCCGCGCCGCGCGTATTATGCAGAAGAGCTTGCTGCCGGAACGGTTCCCGGCTGTTCCCGGCTTCGATATTTATGCCGTCAGCATTCCCGCGTATGACGTTGGCGGCGATTACTACGATTTTTCGACGTTATGGGATGGCTCCCCGATGATCGCGATTGGCGATGTTTCCGGCAAAGGTATATCGGCCTCGCTCTACATGGCGGAAACGAAAGGCGTGGTGCAGGCGCTCGCGCCGATCATGGCAAGTATGGCGGAATTATTAGAGGGAACCAATGGCGCGCTACTGCATAATTCCCCTTCGATGACCTCGCTCCGGCGCTCCTTCGTGACGCTTGGCTTGATTGCTGTCACCAAAAAAGGCGTGCGCTATGTACGCGCCGGACACACCCCGCTCCTGCATGTTCGCGCGGATGGAACCTATCGGTTTTTGCAGCCGAAAGGAATGGCGGTGGGGCTGATACACCAGTCGATTTTCGTCGAGGCGATCGAAGAGATTTCGCTGGATGTCCGGCCCGGCGATATACTGATTCTCTTCAGCGATGGCATTACCGACGGCCGTTCGCCCGATGGCGAGCTACTCGGCTACGAACGACTTGCTGGATTTGTGCAGGACCATCTTCACGATCTGAACGCGAGAGATTTGACGCTCAATATCCTTGCTGCCGTTGCAGAGTTCACCAATTCGGCAAGCTTCGAGGACGACGCGACGCTCGTGGTCATGCGTGCGCTCGCAAACAAAACTAACGAGAACGAATAATGTCAGAAGACAAACAGACGGAACGATTTACGGTTCGGGAAGTTCCCACGGGAACTCTGGCGACCGTCATTGCATTAAGCGGCCAGCTCGATGCACACACCGCGCTCGAATTCGAACGCTTTTTGGAACGCGTCGTGCGCGATGAAGGGAAACGAAACCTCGTGCTCGATTTTTCCGCGCTCGAATATATCTCCAGCGCAGGCTTGGGAGTGCTCATGGGATTAATCGAAGAAGTTCGCGCTGCCGGCGGGGACATGAAGCTCGCGGCGCTGCCGGAAAAGATATTTCATGTGCTCGATCTTCTCGGGTTCCCACTCGTCTTTCGGATTTTTCCAACGGTCCAGGAAGCGGAAAACGCATTCACAGAATGAAACGCCGTGCGATGGAACCTTCGTAATTCGCCATTCGTAATTGAATTTTGGCCTCGTAGTTCAGGTGGATAGAACATCAGTTTCCTAAACTGAGTGTCGCAGGTTCGAGTCCTGCCGAGGCCACGCTGTTTTTGAAGCGGCCCGGTTTCCGGGCCTTATAATTGGAGTGGCTGCGGACGCGCAAGGATGGTCATGGGCTCTGTTTTCCAGTCGTCGGTCTGATCGACATAAAGTTCCAACTCGTTCCCGTCGGGATCGAGAATATAAAGGCTTTTGGTGACATGATGGTCCGTCATGCCGACGATCGGCACGCCGGCTTTCACCAGTTCTTCATGCGCAGAAGATAGTTCCTCGATCGTATCGCCAATCTTGAACCCGATATGATACAATCCGTTGTAACTTTTCCTCAGCGTGGGCTCCTGGCCCGTCTCGATGAGGAGCAGTTCGTGGTGCGTGCGGCCCGAAGAGAAGAGCGCAACGCGTGGCTGCGAAGTAATCATCCGAAAGCCAAGCACATCTCGATAAAAATGGATGGAACGTTCGATTTCCTTCACATATAGCACGACGTGTCCGAGTTCTTTTATCTGCATGGTTGTTCAAAGAAGAACATTCAAAGCAAAAATGGAAGAAAAAAGTGCGATGAACGCGGTGCAGCTCAAGATGGGAGACCGAGGCGCTGCGAAATTTTTCATCGAAGAGAATGGCGTTCAGATCGCGTTCCTCGATGCGAGAATAAATGGGAATGTTCTCACAGCCGTCCATACCGAAGTGACCGCAGCCGCCAAAGGACGGGGAGTCGCGGCAATGCTTGTCGCGCGGATGGTCGAATATGCGCGCGAGAAAGGAATGAAAATCGTTCCGATGTGCCCCTACGTCCGCAAAGTCTTCGATGGGCACCCGGAAGAATATCGGGATGTGTGTGAAGGGTAATTAAAAATGGAAGCATCTGCTGCGGTAATTCTCAAGAATGCAAAGTTACTACTGGTCAAGCGATCAAGCAGTCGTGCGTTTTATCCCGGTATTTGGGATTTGCCAGGAGGCCATCACGAGAAAGGCGAAACAGGCATTCAATGCCTTCAGCGAGAACTGTTTGAAGAGCTTGGTATTAAATCATATTCCGAGAAATTTTTGATGACTTGTGAGATCGGAGGGTTAACGATCAATGTTTTTATTGTTGAAGAGTGGGATGGCGAGCCAGCTAACCTTCAACGGAGCGAACACGAAGAACTTAAATGGGTTACCGTTTCCGAAGCGAGAGAACGGACAGCGCTGCTACCTGAATATAGTTCTGTTTGGAGCGAGATTCAGAAGATGTATCCGAGTTTTGTTTAACGCTAGGAAGTTATCATTGAATAAACAACAATCGAAAATCCATTGGCTGAACCGGACCGTGCTCGGCATCGGGATGGCCTCGCTCTTTTCGGATATGTCGCACGAAGTAGCGACCGCGCTGCTTCCGGCGTTTCTTTCGACGATGGGCGTGGCGGCGGCGTGGCTCGGCGCCATCGAAGGCGTTTCGGATGGTCTTGCGAGCTTCACCAAAATGGGTTCGGGGTATTTCACCGATAAGCTGCGGAACCGGAAACCGCTGGTGGTAGCAGGCTATCTCGTGACGGCGCTCGGAACCGCATCGTTCGCATTGGCCACGCAGGCGTGGCAGGTGATGCTCGGCCGCTCGATTGCCTGGTTCGGGCGTGGCGTTCGAAGTCCGGTGAAGAAAGCAGTGCTCGCAGCCGCGGTGACGAAAGAAACCTACGGCCGAGCATTCGGCTTCGAGCGGACGATGGACACCATCGGCGCGATTGTGGGTCCCGCGCTTGCATTCGTGCTGCTGGGTGCAATGCATCAGAATTACTCGGCGCTTTTTGCGTTGACGCTGATTCCAGGGTTTCTCGCTGTCGGCTTTATCGCATTTGCGGTGCGGGAACGGGGCCGCGTTCCGGTGAAATATCGTTCCTTTCGCGAGGGGCTGCGCGCGCTGCCACAATCGTTCCGTTCTCTTCTTGCGGGAGTGGGTCTTTTTGGC
>DASYAJ010000498.1:0-12185 GCA_036501405.1 Kapaibacterium sp. (SeqCode) | reverse complement strand
AACTCATGACGATGACCGCAATGGAAATTCCGCTCGCCTTCGAGGCGGAAGACCTTCGTTTCGAGAAAGTGAAAGTGCTCCGGTCGATCGAGCCGATCGGCGAAGAGGACTTGCTGCTCGGACAATACACCGAAGGTGAAGTCGATGGCAATGGCGTCCGCGGATACCATCAGGAAGAGGGCGTTCGAAAAGATTCCAAAACGCCGACGTTCGCTTCGGTCAAGCTCTCAATTAATAATTGGCGCTGGCATGGCGTTCCGTTTTATCTTACGACCGGCAAGCGGCTGAAAACACACAAATCCGAAATTGTGGTAACCTTTCGCTGCCCGCCGGTGGCGCTTTTCAAATCGCTTTCTGGAAAGGGCACGCAACCGAATGTGCTTGTGATTGCGATCCAGCCGAATGAAGGGTTCCGTATTTCGTTCCAGATCAAACAACCGGGAACAGAAATGGCCGTCGAACCGGAATGGATGCATTTTTCTTATGCGGATGCCTTTGGCCCGATGCCCGATGCCTATTACACACTGCTGCTCGATGTGATGCAGGGCGACCAAACGCTGTTCGTCTCGGCTGAAGAAACACTGGCTTCGTGGAAGCTTTATACGCCTGTTCTGAAGCACCACCCGCCGCTCCATTTTTATCCGGCAGGGTCGTGGGGACCGAGACGAGGCGAATAGTTTTGGGTGATTGCACATGAAATCTGAAATTGTCTTCTCGAAGTGGGATAAGAATTGAAAAAATTTGGTTATAGTGAGAGTTCAAATCGACACTATGCCTGACACCCCAAAACTGATTCTGCCCGATATTCCGGGCCTTCGAAATATCGACACCTACGTCGCCAACGGCGGCTATGGCGAGGCCATGCGCAAAGTATGGTCGATGCGGCCAGCGGCGGTTATCGACGAGGTAAAAAAATCCAGCCTGCGCGGGCGCGGCGGTGCTGCGTTCCCAACGGGAATGAAATGGAGCTTCATGCCCAAAACGCTCCAGCGCGACCAGACGGCAGCGGATAAGAAAAAATATTTTCTTATTAACGGCGATGAATCCGAACCCGGTTCTTTTAAAGACCGGCAGATTTTCGAGTTCAATCCGCACCAGATGATCGAGGGCATTCTCATTGGCTGCTATGCGATGCAGATCGATCATGCCTACATTTACATTCGCGGCGAGTATGCGTATTGGGTGAAGATCGTCGAGAAGGCCGTCGCCGATGCGTATGCGAAGGGGTTCATCGGCCAGAAGATGAAGCAGAGTTTTAAGGCGTCGGGCGAGGGCGTCGAATATGCGGTGGAACTTACTGTGCATAAAGGCGCGGGAGCTTATATCGTCGGTGAAGAAACGGCGATGCTGGAGTCGCTCGAAGGCAAGCGCGGATACCCGCGTTTCAAGCCGCCCTTCCCTGCGAATGTGGGACTTTGGGGAATGCCAACGACGATCAATAATATCGAGACGATGGCGAATGTGCCCGTGATTATCAAGATGGGCGGCGAAGCATACTCGAAAATCGGCGACCCGAAACAGCCGGGAACGATTCTTTATGGCGTCAGCGGACATGTCAACCGTCCCGGCATTTACGAGCTTCCAACGGGAACCCTCCTTACCGATATTATTTATAAATATGCTGGCGGAGTTCCTGGCAATAAAAAAATCAAGATGGTGATTCCTGGCGGATCGTCCATGCCGCCTTTGCGCGGCGATAAATTGGAAGGCGTCCGCATGGATAACGAACACCTGAAAGAAGCGGGCTCCTACATCGGCACGGCCGGAATTATGGTGATGGACGAGGACACCGATCTCATAAAAGTTCTCACACGCATTGCGAAATTTTATTGGCACGAGTCGTGCGGACAATGCACGCCCTGCCGCGAGGGAACCGGATGGCTGCTCAAAATGCTCCGCCGATTCGAGCAAGGCATCGCCCGCGAAGGCGACGTCGATTTGCTGTACGATGTCGCGAAAAATATCGAGGGCCGCACGATCTGCGCCTTAGGCGAAGCCGCCGCGTGGCCGGTCTATTTCACAATCGAGCGCTTCCGCGACGAATTCGAAAAGCGCGTAAAACCGGGACTCGAAATCGCCAGCCCCGACCGCGTCCACGCTTTCCGCAAAGGCGGTCTGGAACCCGTGCAGGTGCATGTGCCGGTAGTGGTGAGGATGTAATAATTATGGGTGAAAGAAACCGTCGCAATGGGATCCATCGATCGAAGTTATCACCAATTCGGAAACAGTCCGTAGTAGCGCCAGCATTCCGCTTCGCAGCACGCCGCTACGTTTCATGCTTGGCTGCGAGAACTCAAGGGTTCCGCGACTGATTTTTCATATCTGATCCTCGACAAGCTCAGGACAAGCCTTTGCCCAAAGGCGATTCCGGTATGCAATTAATAACCCTCGTTCGGCATATTGGCACAACCTGTAACCACACAACTGCGGTTTCCTTATTATGTGAAACTACATTATGATGGCGATCTCTGAGAAAGACGAATGATTAATTTTACCCCTATAAATCCCCAATATGCAAACCAAGTTAACCAGAAAAACCCGATAACAGCATTCGATTTCGTAAGACCCGCAACAATCATTGTTGCAAAAAAAAGTGCGACTTTCCACCAATGCAAATGGTGATGAATGATGGGCGTATCCGATTTTGGCGCTTCGGTCGGACCTGCCGCGACCTGCATGTTGCCCGGCGAGGCCACGCGATTGCGCCAGGAAATTCCGGTTCCCGGAACGCCGACGTTTGTATACGTTCCACGCTTACCAAACGTCATGCTCGCGCCGCGCACTCCGATGGACGTGCTGATGCCGGAGCGGCTCACGTTCAGATGAACGCCGGGAATGATTTTAATGCGCCGTCTAAATCTTAGGGACATGATGCTGCGACCTCCTCTTTCAATAACCAGATTTTCGTATGATCGATACGCTTTCCTTTTTGAGACGGCGGGACGATATCCATGTAATACCGGTCGTGGTCGCGCGGGTAATAATAATCGGATCCATTCGGATGAAAATGCTGAATGAAAGGATTCGCTCTTACATTCCCGAGCAGGCTATCCAGCCGATGACGGTCTTTTTTGGGAACGGCCAAATGAGATTCACCTAATGGACCAGCATCTCCATGAATCGTAACATTGCCATTGGAATCGATCGAAATGCTATCCGCGCCGATCGAAACACCTGAGGAGTTATCGCCATTCGATTGCGCCATAGCACTCATAGCCAAAAGCATGATTGCGGTGAACGCGAAAAAGAAGAAGAGGATCGCGGTCTTTTGCATGACTTGCGAATGCAGAAAAGCTTCGGTTAATTCCCTCTAATTATCGCATAACTCTTCGTTGAAACGAATACCCCTCGGCGAAGTTCGTAATCTTCAAGGACGCCTTCGAGCTTCATACCGCATCGTTCCAAAACGCGAGCAGAACGAATATTCTCAAAATCGCAATGCGCGGAGATGCGGCGCATTTCCATCTCTGCGAAGCCGAACCGAATCAGTTCCCCAACTGCTTCGGTCATATATCCGCGGCCCCAATAGTTCCGATTCATGATGTACCCAAGCATTGCGCTATGATGCTGGGGTCGAAAATTATGGAAATTACAGCCTCCGATAAACGTCCCATTTTTAAGCGTGATTGCAAACGCAATTCGTTCCTTGCGCTCGTACAGACCAGGAAGGGTTTGCAGCCATTGAAGCGAATCATCAATGGTGCGATGCGTCGGAAAGATCATGTATTTCGTCGTTTCCGAATCGGAACCGTACGCAAAAACATGCTCAGCATCCTCGATGGTAATTTGGCGCAGGAGCAAACGTTCTGTTTCGAGCCTCGGATGGCTCTCGAAAAAACGCGAAAGATCGAGCGGAGCAAGTTCGGATTTAGTGTCGGACGATGGCATAGACATGATTGCTTACAAAACAGCCTTTGTTGATTTCGTTCTCTACGCGCGTAGCTTCGAGCCTCATTCCACACCGCTCCGCAACTCGAATGGAACGAATATTATCCGTTTGACACTCGGCTTCGATGCGATGCATTCCCATTTCCTCGAATGCAAAGCGAATGAATGCGCGTACAGCTTCCGTCATATATCCAAATCCCCAAAAGGCGCGAGCAAGCCCCCAACCAAGTTCCATCCGATGATTTGGCAGGGAAAGGCGGTAAATATCGGTGATCCCCATGATTTTACCATCGCTTTTTCGTTCAATTCCGAACAAGATCGACTTCCTTTCGTCAAATTCCTGGGCAACACGTTTGAGTAATTCTTCGGTCTTCGTGACAGAGGTAAAAGCGATGAATGGTACATAAATAGCTGTTTCGGGATCGCTATAATAGGCGTGCAAGTCTTCCAGATCCGAAATTTTTAGCTGTCGCAGTCGAAGCCGTTCTGTTTCGAGCGTGGGATGCGTTTCAAAGAATGGGGAGAGATCGAACGTTGTTGTCACTTCACGAAAAGATCTTTGGGAAGTTCGGATTGACGAATAATAGATTGCAACGTGCCAATTTTTACAAATTTATGAAGAGGAATGGGAACGGTAATAGTCGTATCATTATCGAACTTTTGCATAATCACATGACTGGATCGGCGATGACGAACCACATGGAATCCGTGTGCTTCTAAAATTTTACAAAGTTCAGAACCTGAAAAAACTCCCAGTTTAGGCATGAACTGCTTCGAATTGAGTCACAAAGGTACTTTGGTGTCGACGTCGAACAATCTCTTCCATTGACGCAAATTCAAGGAAGAGTTCCACTGCCTCTTTTAGATTTTTAAGGGCTTCTTCTACCGAATCTCCCTGACTTGCAACATCGAGTTCTGGGCAAAGAGACACAAATCCCCCGTCCTCATCCTGGATCACTGCTGTGTATTTATCTGCTCTCATATCATTTACTACACCAATTTTGGGAAAATCATTTCAGCCGCCACGTTGTCCCCTCTTTCGAATCTTCGAGAACGATTCCCGCTTCATCTAATTCTTTTCGGATGGCATCGCTGGCGGCAAAATCACGGCGATCGCGCGCGGCTTTGCGTTGGTGGATGAGAATTTGCATGGAGCTCTCCAGCGCGGAAGACGCATCGGATGAAGTAGACTCTCTTGTTGGAAGAATGCCGAGAATATCACCAGCGAATTTCTGCCAGGCTTGCTGAAGCACAAAAGCTTCATTTCCAAATGATTGATTTTCATATGACAGGGTGGTCAACTGATACAAAGAAGCAATTGCTTTTGCGGTGTTAAAATCATCATCCATTGCTTCAATAATAGCATTCTCGATTTTTTTTATCTCGTCATTCACCAAAGAATTGATTGGTGAGCTAAACTTATCAGCATTATTGCCTGAGACCAAACCGTAAGCGCGAAGTAACCTTTGATAGCCCGCATCGGCAGATGTAATCGCTTCCTCCGTAAACTCCGTCGTTCCGCGATAATGCGATTGCAAAATGGTGAAGCGAAGCGAAAGCGGATCGTATTTCTGAAATAAATCCCGCAAATACGCCGAGTTCCCCAGCGATTTGCCCATCTTCACGCCGCCGGTGGTGACCATGTTGTTGTGCATCCAGTATTTCACAAAAGGCTTGACGCCCGTGCCGCATTCGGACTGTGCGATTTCGCATTCGTGATGTGGGAACTGATTTTCGAGGCCGCCACCATGAATATCGAATGACTCGCCGAGGTATTTCATCGACATCGCGGAGCACTCGATATGCCATCCGGGAAAGCCTACGCCCCAAGGCGAGGGCCATTGGAGAATATGATTTTTTTCGGCGCGCTTCCAGAGCGCAAAGTCTTGCGGTGAGCGTTTGTCCGATCGTTCTTCCACGCGACCGCTCGCTTCCTGGTCTTCCACTTTTCGTCCGGAGAGTTTGCCATATTCTTTGTCCTTCGATACATCGAAATAAACATTCCCATTCGCCTCGTAGGCAAATCCTTTTTCGATCAGCTCTTTTATTAGCTCGATCTGCTCGATAATGTGTCCCGTCGCGCGCGGAGAAATATCGGGACGCAGGATATTCAGCGCGTCCATGTCCTCGAAGTAGCGCCGCGTATAATACTCGGCAATCTCCATGGGATGCTTTTTCTCCTTACGTCCCTGCACTTGCAGCTTGTCTTCACCTTCATCGGCATCGTCGGTGAGATGACCGACATCGGTGATGTTCTGCACATAGGTAACTTTCTTTTCGGGAAAGCGAAACCGGAGATAGCGGTTCACGATGTCCGCGGTAATGTACGCCTTCGCATGACCGACATGCGCATCGCCATAGACCGTCGGTCCGCAAAAATAGACGCCGATCCGATCGGGATGCACGGATTCGAAGATTTCCTTACGGCGAGAGAGTGTGTTATAAATCTGTAACGGCATAAAATTACCATCCAAAAATCTGATCGAGCGATAGTTCCTCGACGTCGCCGTAGCTCCGAAGCGCGTTCATATCGAGCTTGTCCTTCGGGCCAAGTACGCAGATTGCGTAATGATGCTCCGCGATATTCTCTTTCTGGAACGCCGCGACCTGATCGAAGTCGATCGAAGGGAGTTTCGCATAAATATCGGCATTGATATCGTGATCGAGTCCGAGTTTATTCGCGCGCTCGAAGGAGTTGAGCACATTCTCGCGGATTGTTCGCTCGCTTGCAATCGTGTTGATGAGCGAAGTTTTGGATTGATTGAAGAGCGTATCGGCGCGCGGCATGGTATCCAAAATCTGGAACATGCTGCGAATCGATTCGGGCATTTTATCGGCTTGGGAACCGACGTAAGCAAAGCTATAGTACGGATCATCCTTTTTCTGTCCCGCCTGATAGGAACTATACACCGCATACGCCAGCGCCTTCGATTCGCGAATAGTCTGGAATGTAATCGAGGCCATCGAACCGCCGTAATACTCATTGTAAAGCGCAATGACAGGCGCCTTTGAAGCATCGTAGGCCGGTAACCCTTTTGACAGCATAATGACCTCGGCTTGCGCCATATCGTAATTCACGAGATAGACTTTGTTCTGGTCCGTCGGTTGGTGAACGAACACTACCGGCGCAGGTGCGGAACGATGATCCGCGACCGTATGGAGATCGTTTAATGTGGACATCAGATCGTCCATCGTGGCAGGTCCGTAATAATCGACATGATGCGGATAATCGGAAAGCGTATGGATGCGGTTTGTCAGATCCGAAAGCGAAAGCTTCTGGAGTTCGGCGTTTGTCAGATCGTTCGTTTGCGGATTGATTTTTCCGAACTCTGCATAATCCTTGAGTGCCGTGAAAAGAATCGCGTGGCGATCCTTCTTCGTATCTTCGCGCTCTTTCAGGGTGCGGTCGATGAACTGGTGCAGTGTTTCATCTTCCGATTTCGGACTTGCAAAAATACTTTCGAGGAGCGCAAGGCTCGACTTGAAATTCTTCTGCAGTCCCGTCAGCGTAACATGTGCTTCATCGTCGGAAACGGAGGTCGAAAGGCTTGCACCGAGCGAAAAGAACTTCGTTTTTACATCCGCCGGAGAAAGGTTACCAGCGCCGATGTAGTCGATATAATCGAGCGCATACGGGAGCGTTTTATCGTTCCGCTTTCCCATTTCGATCACGTAGGTGAGCGTGAAGCGGTCGTTCTCGTCATTGGCGTGATAATAGACCGGTGTTCCGCTCGTGAGTTTGGTTTCGGTAATTTCTTTTTTATAATCGACGAACTGCGGTGCTATCGGGATGACCGGCATCGCATTGATCGCCTTTAGAAAAGTGGACTGCGCCGTGCGATTCACTTCCACCGGGGTGATCGGCGGCTTCACAACTTTCACCACATTGCGGCGCTCGCCAGAGCGTTTATAAACCACCGCGTAATTATCCTTGAAATACTTATTCGCAAAATTGACAATTTCCTGTTTGGAAATTGCCGATAGCGAATCGAGTTCCGAAACCTGGTCCGGCCAATCGATGTGATGAATAAAATCGGCCGCCATCACTTCCGCGCGGCCGCGATTGCTCTCATAGTTATGGAGCTGCTGCACCGTCAAATCGTTCACAATCGCGGGAAGTAACGAAGCCGCGAACTTTCCTTTCTTAATCAATTCAATTTGCGAGAGCAGGAGCTTTCGCACTTCATCGAGGGACTGTCCTTCTTTCGGCTTTCCTTCGAGGATCTCCTCGCTGTAATCGTTATTCGGCTCATAATCGCTGGAAGCCTCGAGCAATTTTTGCTCCTGATTCAAATTGAGATCGATGAGTCCCGCCGTCGAATTGGAAAGAAGCAGGTCCAGCATTTTCAGCACCTTCGCGTCATGCGTTTGAATGCCGGGAAAGCGCCAGCCCATGAGCAGAAATTCCGCGTCGGGACCATAGACTTCGCGTACCGCCGGCGTTGTCATCGCTTTTTCTTCGGGAGCTTTCCATGGGGGCAAGCTTTTGCTTTTTAAGTTGGAAAAGAGCGGGACAAGGGTTCGAATGACACTATCGGGATCGAAATCCCCGGACATCACGATCGCCATGTTATTCGGCACATACCACTTCGCATAAAAGTCCTCGATTTTTTTTATGGAAGGATTTTTCAGGTCGTGAATGGTTCCAATGGTCGTATGCTGTCCATAGGGATGCTTTGCAAAAAGCGCCGCCATCAGCGATTCCCACGCCTGGTCCTCATCGTTATCGAGCCCACGATTTTTTTCTTCATAGACGGCTTCCAGTTCGGTGTGGAACAGCCGGAGCACCGGATGGCGGTATCGTTCCGCCTCGATCGTCAACCATTTCGCAATCTCGTTCGATGGAATATCGTTGACGTAGACCGTCTCTTCGTCCGAAGTAAACGCATTCGTTCCCTTCGCGCCAAGCGAGGAGACCATCTTATCGTATTCGTTCGCAATCGCCCAGTGCGCGGCAAGGCCGCTGACAGAATCGATTTTGTGATAGATGATTGCACGCGCTGCATCGTCCGTGGTCGCACGATACACTTCGTAAAGGTTCGCGATCGTATCGAGATACGGTTTCTCCTTCGCATAATTAATCGTTCCAAATTTATCGGTGCCTTTGAAAAGCAAATGTTCGAGATAGTGAGCGAGTCCCGTTGCATCGTCGGGATCGTATTTGCTTCCGGTGCGGACGGCAATCATCGTCTGCACGCGCGGCTCCGACTTGTTGACGCTAAGATAGACGGTCATCCCATTATGAAGGATATAAACATGCGTATTCAGCGGATCGCCGGGAACCGGAGCAAATTCATGGAAAACGAAACCACCGGCGGCATGCATCATGGACCGCTGTGGAGCAGGTCCAGCGCGGAGCGGGCGGCTTCGCAAGGGAAAATCGGGGGCGATCGGTGTTCCCGGCTGACTCCAAGCGACGCTCGAAATGCCCGGAAGAACGAAGAAAATAAGAACGAGAAAGAAAACGAAAGAACGAACGAGTTTCATAGTCCTAAAGGAAAAAATCCCCCGCTCCGATTGGGAACGAGGGAATTAAAAAACGATGTATGGAATAAGAGAATAATTAGTTCATCCCGCCGTGGCCACCCATTTGCGGCATCGGCTGGAATTTAATATCGGCTGGAGGAACGAAAAGTGCATCGTCCAACGGCTTCTTTTCAAACTTGACAAGCTCCATGCTCATTGCAAGCTCGCCATCTTTTTGGGCGTCCACACCCACAGGAGTTAGGCCCTTGTCAATGAGCTGGTTAATGGCTTGGTTCTGTTTGGGATCTGCGCGCTGATTACTGCCGAAAGAGTTGTGGAAACCCTCACGCAATTCTTTCGGAACATCGGGGCTGACCCATAAGGACATCTGATCGATTCCTTCCATCCCTTTTAAAAGATACTCTTGTGCCGCGTAGCCCGCAATGGTCTTCGTTTTTCCCGTCGGTTTCAGATCAAGCGCCGGACCAGAACTAGAACCAGAATCGTTTTTCAAGTCCATCGTATATCCCATTTTAGGCCCAACGACAATATAGCTTTTATTCGTTGCTTTATCCACGTAAGACTTGAACGTCCCCATTGCGCCCATATCAACCTCGGTCTCGGATTTATCGCCTTTGACGTTGACGATCATCGAGTGCTTCTCATCGTCACCCATCATCGGCAGCGTCATAGACCAGGTAATCGTTCCTTCGAACGTACTCTGCGCATAGAGCTTGAGCGCTGGCGCGGCCAGCACAAGCGCAATCACGAATAAAAATCGAGCGAGTTGTTTCATAAAGTCGGATGGTAAAAATAAATGCGTCTGAATGAAAATTCGGAAACGGCAACCGCAGCATTCAAAGAAGAGTGCCGGGATTCGGCTTATTCTTCCTTCATTCCATTTTCACTTTCGAGGCAACCTACGTCCTATTTTCCCTGTTGCGAAGATGATGAAAGTGCAACTCTTAGACATCTGCCACGCCCGTTCCGGCGACAAAGGGGACGCCGCAAACGTCGGACTCATCGCGCGGGAGGAACGATTTTATCCGATTATCAAGGAAAAAGTGACGCGCGCTGCGGTCAAGAAGCATTTCAAAGGAATTTGTTTCGGACCGGTCGAGCGATTCGAATTGCCCAATTTATGGGCGCTCAACTTTTTGCTTCATAATACACTCGGCGGCGGCGGAACAGTCAGCCTGAAGCAGGACGCGCAAGGCAAAACATTGGCTGCGGCGCTCTTGCGCATGCAAATCGATGTCGCTCCATCACAGTTACGTTCAGCAAAACCGAAGGCAAAGAAAGCGCACGCAAGCAAAACTCGATTGCGGAAATGATTGGCAAATATTTTTCGATTGCGATGGCTCTGATCGTTAGTTACGTAATGTTCGGATGTTCCTCGACATCGAGTGTCCCACCGGCTCTGCCTAAAAGTGTGGACACGTCCACGACGCATCGTTACCAGTTAATTCTTCCTTCGTCATTCACAACTCATTCAGATGGGAACTGGTATTTATGGGTCCGGGCTATTGGGGATTCTACATACTATTCCGTTGAACTCGATTCATCGATCATCGTTTCGGACTCTCGCGAATATTTCGGGAATATTACGATTCCTCATGCGTTAGATTCGTTAAGCGACGCGAAGATTTCGGAGGAAACGAGTGCAAATCCGAAGACTCCTGGGCGCGTGCTTCTAAGCGGACAGTATTCCTCTCTGCAAAGTATCTTCGCGCTTTCGACCAATAACGTTCCTGGTATTTCTGGCCTTTCCTCGGCTTCTGGAATGGTAACTTTTACGACGCTATCGAACGATACGACCCGCGCGAAGAATGAATTCTATCTTTTGCATTTCGTGAACGGCGTTGCGCTGCCGGGATCTACGCTGCCCGGTGCGCCGGCCGGCTGGCGGTATGGACTATGGGTTATCGATACCGATTTCTTTCCGTATCATCAATTCTTCTACGGGTTTTTTACCCGTTCCGATAGTGCGAACCTCGATCCGACGAACTTGGACTATCCATTGCCTGGAGGCTATAATGAAGCTCTGCTTACAGATCCCGGAGCCACACTGGAAGTAACGTTAGAACCTGCACTCGATCCGGTCGGACGTCCGAGCGCGCCATCTACGCTGGTGATTTTTCAAGGAAAACTTTCGGAATTTATTTTTTTGAATGAGACACTCGCGCTTCAAAATGTGTGGGCGCAGCACGAAACGTCCGGCATGCTTTCGATTCAATAATTACCAGACGATCGGAACGCTTATTTTATCCTCAGACGAACGAGAAAGTTCGACCATCCCATAATTTCGATATCCATTCGGCGGAATCGGAAGTTCTGTCGTAGAAGTGAAGTTCAAGGCCTGCGAGTGAAATGGAAAGAGTGCGATGTCTGAAGGCGATACAATACAATAGGTATTATGGCGCGTATATCGCTGTTCGGTGATATGAAGCCGCCAGGCATGGGCGCGTTCCGGCAATGCGAGTGCGGGGCGTATCGATAGGATATAATTGTTCGCGTTTGCCGAAGAATCATTCTCGCTAAAAAGGATGGGAACCGTCTTGGTCCGGTAATCGAATGCGGAATTAAATTCCGTACTGGAATCGGGTCGCAGGACCTGGCACGCAACGTCCGTAAAAAGATCGTAGTCCTCGGCTGGGATTGAAATGTTAAAAATCACACCCCGCTCTTCCGGCTTCGATTGAAAGGGCAGCGTAAAATTATCGCCCTGAGAAATTACGGTATCGATGTTCCGTTCGTACCCAACGATGTTCGCTTGTGCATCGGCATGAAAATTTTCGAGCGTTGCATTTGCAACGGTTCCTCGAATCGTC
>DASYAJ010000497.1:0-9052 GCA_036501405.1 Kapaibacterium sp. (SeqCode) | reverse complement strand
CGCAACAGCAGAATATGCTGCGGTGAGATCACTTTCTTCCCCGCTCTTAAGCGCTGATACAATTATCCTATCATTTTTGCCGAGTTTGCCAGGACTTCGGACGGCGACACTCGAAGTAACGTTTGATAATGGCTCGACCGTGACAATTCCATTATCTGGTTCTGCCGTAGGAAGAAAACCTCTCTCTATTGCTACTGCGAATGTCGGAACCGACACTCTCGGTGCGAACGTCGCAGTGCCGATCACAATCGAAGGTCTCGATCAACCCAATGATGTTGACCTATCACTTCATTATATCGGTAGTATCGTTTACCAGGGATCGAAATCCTTGGACGGCACGGTTCTAGACATTCCCGGTGAAGAAGAGCCTGGGCGATCGAGGCTTCATATTCGTAATGCTTCTTCCGCACAGATCGCAGGCTACGCGAACTTTATTGTGTTTGACGATTCCCTGACTGTAGAATCTGCAACCTTCGATTCGTTACATATCCCGGGCCCCATTCTGCCTTGCGATTATATAATCTCAGAAGATCCTGCGATTTCTCATATAACTTCTCTTTCGGGTTGCGACATTCCATTCCTTTCTCGCCTCATTCATTTAGAGGAAAGTCCTTATCTCGCCATCGTTCCAAACCCAACGACGGGACTTATTACCCTATCCTCCGATCGGAACCTTGGGCCGGCAACAATAACCGTGATAGATGGGCTCGGTACGGAACGATCTCGAATTCAATCAGATATCGCTGCTAACATTCCACTCCACATTACGCTTCCTGCTACTGCTGGAATTTATGCGATACGCATTGAATCTGCTTCCACACACAGCGAATCGAACATCATTGTTATTCGATAATTTCGGATCGCTCGACGACCTGAAGTATTTCACCAAGCCGTTGTAAAATGTAATGAGGGTGCTGGACTATAAGCTCTCGGCCGCCAAACCCATAGAGCGCAGCCGCTGTTTTCGTTCCAGCGTTTTTCCCTGCGAGAATATCGGCTTCGGTATCGCCGACCATGATGGCATTCGTTGGGATTACGCTCATTGCCGATAAGGCTTTCTGGAGCGGCTCCGGATCGGGTTTATGACGCTGAACATCCTCTGCCGAAACGATGATTTCGAAGAAGGATGTAAGATCGAATCGCTCCAAAGACTCGATGGACGTTCGCTTCGATCGGGTGGTGATCGCAGCCAATTTAAGGTTCCGACGTTTTAGTTCTTCGAGCGTGGAAATCGTATCGGGAAAAAGTTTTATGAGATCGAGATGCGTTTCCTGAAATTGGCGGTGCGATTCGGTCATCGACGCAGCATCGCAGCCCGGTGCCATATTCACATAGACCTTTTCGAGTGGCGGACCGATAAATTCACGCATTCCTTCACGAGGCATTCGCGGAATGTGATGCAGATCGAAAGCATGTTCGAAGGCGCGGTAGAGAAATTCTACCGAATCGAGGAGCGTACCGTCAATATCGAAGAGAATGGCGGTAATAGCTATGTTACTTCTCTCGTTCAAGTTTTCGAACGCGCCGCTCGACGCCGAACATGAACGAAAAAATTCCGAGCCAAATTACCGCCGAAATAATTCCGACGACATAAAGTGCGTTATGTTGAAGAAAGTCCATAAATCTTTAAAGTGCTTCTGCTTGCCTCTCCTGCAAACGGAGTACGCGAGTGTATAAATCTTTCATCCAAAGAAAAACAAGGAAGAAAAGAAAAACCGAAAACCAATACATGTTTAGCAAGGTACGATCTGTATGCGTTTGACCGGAAAGATTCAGGATCGGCGCTTCGGTCCCCCCACCGCCCGGATGCAGACTCTGCGTAATTCGTGGCAGAATAAACATCAGAAATGGCACCGTTACAAACGCAATGATATTATAAACCGCAGCCATGCGCGCTTTTTTATCCTCGCTCTCTTCGAGCATCGAACGCAGCATGAAATAAGCGGCATAAATAAGTAGCAAAATGAAGATCGAGGTCTCGCGCGGATCCCAGCTCCAAAATGTTCCCCAGCTAAATCGTGCCCAGATTGAACCGGTGACGGTCGCCAGTGCAGTAAAAAGAAATCCTCCGGCGGAAGCGGCGCGCGCACGACGATCGTAATCGAAATCTTTTTTGACAAGAAACAAAATCGAATAGATCGTTCCCATGAGAAATGCAAGGAATGCCACCATCGACATCGGCACATGAAAGAGCATATTTCTTCCAAGCTCGCCGAGGCCTTGAATCATCGGAAAAGTGATAGTGGGATTGACACGAATGATTTCCTCAAGATCAAAGGCGTTGGTGGAACGCTCGTACTTGACGGACAAGACCAGCACATCACCAATCCGATCATGTTTATAAGAACCATACGAGCCGGGCGTTTCGACAACCCGCCCGGAATCGCCATAAAGGTCCTGGAATTTCGCTCCCAGAGAATCCTGCGAGAGAAGCGTTGCCTTCACCGGCGTCACATCCTGCACGCCATTCATCGAAAGCATGGCGGCATCCGAAAAGCTTCCCGCCACCGGAATTTCGAACGAAAGATACACCTGCACCGCCAGCACAATGCCGAGTGCAAAAAGAAAAATATTTGAGCGAAAAATCCGCATCCTAAAAATAGTTTAGTCGCGCCAAATTACGTCAAATAGAACGTAGCTTACGAGAACCATCGCTACATCGAACGAAAAAAGGATCAAAAGGTCTCCCTGTGTATTTTGAAATGCTGTTGAAACTTCGAGTGCAATGCGCGTGGCGTCGGTCGTGGCGATGACAAGCGGCATCAGCACCGGCAATGCGAGTATCGGCAAGAGCGCCCCTTTTTGCGAAGCGCGGCTGATGAGCGCGGAGAGAATAGTCGAGACTGCCGCAATGCCAATCGCTCCCAAAATAAGTTGCACTGCGAATGCAGGCCAGTCGCGAATATGAAAATCGCGAGTAAAGAAAAATTCGAAAAAAAGAACGGCAGAAATCGCGAGCAGAATCATCAGCAAAAGATTATAAACCAGTTTGCCGATGAAGACGCTCTCGCCATTGGCATAAAGCCGAAGCATCAGCGCGGTTCCTCGTTCTTCTTCGGAAACGAACGAGCGCGAAAGCCCGGTCATCGCGCCGAAGAAAAGCGCAATCCACAAGAATGCACTGAGAATGCTGGGCTGCAATTGCTCGCCAGGAGTCGAATAGAGAATAACAGCAACAGTGACGAGCAGGAACATCACGACCGCGCTCACGCCATAGCGCGTCCGGAACTCGACGCGCATATCTTTACGGAGAACTGCTTGCCAGGAGGACATTATTTTATATCTTCGCTTCGTTATAGTTCCTTATTTGAGAATACAAAAGTGCTGGAATATTCTTCTCATACAGACGCTGTAGAAGTCTTCCATCTGTTGCTATAACGAGCGCATTTAATTCACTGGCCGCAGCAATAATGCTGGTATCAGAAAGACCGATATCAATGAACCAGGTTGTTGCGGATAGTTCGCTGTTCGTTGTGTAATGCTCGAGCATATTCGGGGTACTGATGAGCCGAAATCGAAGAGCAATTCGTTCCAAAAGTTCGAAGTCTTCCGGCATAAATTTTTTCGTCGATTCCGTTCCCAATCGCGAGCGATCGAACGATCCTACAATAAAGGCAAGCAGCGGTTCCGTATCGAAGAGCACATAACTGGGCGGGGAATCGATCCATGAGGGTATAATATCAGGCGTCATAGATTCAAACTGCCGTGGGAATGCCTCTTTCTGCGCTCAGTAATGCCATAATCTCTCCTGTTGTAGCGTTGACAATAATGTTCCGGTACCGGCGCACGGTCCCAAGTGTCTTTAATAGCTGATTTTCAACAGTTGGTTCGACAAAATAGCCTAATACCACAGACCAATGATCCCGGATGAGCTGAGCATTCTCTAGTCGAATCTCTTCGATTTTCTCACCTAACAGTTCCGGCGATAGCGACTTCAAGTATTCGGTTGCTTTTCGAATTGCGATTTCCAAGGTTATTGTAGGCATGGTGTGGTAACAGGGGTTTAAATACTAAAGTGCTGTGTTACTTAATTCCCAATGCTTTGAAAGCCCGTGGTAAATGGTGGATCACATCCGTCGCGGTCATGCCGTGCGTTGTTTTTTCCTGAGCGGCAAAATCTCCGGCAACGCCGTGGAGATAAGCGGCCGTTCGTGCTGCATCGATCGGTTTATCGGGCGTTTGCGCAAGCAAACTCACAATCATTCCTGCCAGCACATCGCCAGTGCCGCCTGTCGCGAGACCAACATTGCCGGTCGTATTGATGAAACAAGTTCCATCTGGTGAAACGGTTTGCACTGGTTCTCCTTTTACGACGACAATGGCATTGCATTCCTTCGCAATCTGCCGGCCATATTCCAAACGGTTGCGATCGGTTGCCTGCCATGTCTTATCGACAAGACGAGAAAGTTCACCAACGTGCGGCGTGAGAATCGTGGGAGCTTTTCTATTCTTCAGAATATCCAAATGACCCTGAAGTGTGCTAAGCGCGCCAGCATCGATTACCATTGGTTTATCGATTTCGGATACAATGCGAAGAATGAGTGCGGTTGTGCCAAGTATGACAGGCAAGCCGCATCCAATGAGAACCGCATCGCACTTATTGAACTGCGATTGAAGCTCACTCCATGCTGGAAGATCGGGACTTCCATTTGTCTCACTCTTCAGGCCCACTGTCATCAGTTCGGGCATGGCCTGCGCTACAATCGCGCGCTGCGATTCGGGAACTGCAACGGTGACAAGGCCACAACCGGTTTTCAGTGCCGCCATTGCGGACATAATGGCCGCGCCGGTCATGCCACGGGAACCGCAAATCGTAAGCACGCGTCCGCGATCCATTTTCGAAGACGTATATCGGAACGTTCGTATTCCCAGCCCTGCTATTTCTGCGCTCATAAGGAAGGCTTTGTCTTTCGAACCGTCGGGGAATGAATATTCCGCACCTAATCCAGCTACGATAACAGCACCTGTGAATATTCTGGAATCGGCCTGATAGAACCCGATTTTCGGCGCAGCCATCGTTGAGGTTTTATCGGCCAGGGTAATAAGTTCCGAACCCTTATCCGATTCAAATGCGCCCTTATCGGAATCCAGACCCGAAGGAATATCGACAGCTAACACCTTCGAACCAAACGATTCTTTCAGAAGATGCATCGCTTTAATTCCCTGCGCTACGGCTCCATGGGGCATGCCATTCGTTCCGGATCCTAAAAGCGCATCGACAATAATATCGGGCGCTTCGGCGATTTCGATAATATCCTCCGCCGTTTCGAACGAATAAATCTCGTCAGGGTCGATCAGCTTCGAGAGCATCTCGTATTGCACAGAAGCATCCTGCGAAAGCTTGGATTTATCTCCGGCAAGAAATGCCGTGACCGTATGACCCCGTTCCAACAGCAGTCGCGCGATCGCCATCCCATCGCCACCATTATTGCCGGTTCCGCAAAGGACGAGAATTTCAGATTCGGGTTCCAGCCACGTTCGGATCGCATCGATGGAGCCGCGCGCGGCATTTTCCATCAACGTCAGTGAGGGAATGCCGATCCCTTCGATCAGATGTTTATCGAATGCGCGAGACTGTGCGGCGGCTAAAACCGGTTGCATTGCCGTTATGGTAGGTAGAACGTCTTCGCAATATCCGTTAGAATCATTGGAAGGATTCCCAATACGATCATCCCGATTGCGGCAATCGCAAGCGCAGCCCAGGCGCTAATTGTGTCGCCTTGTATGGAAACCGTCCCACTCGGTGAGACGGCGAATTCCGTTCCCACTTCCGGCTCGCGGAAATACATCACTACCATCACGCGAAGATAGAAATAAACCGAAATCACTGTGGCGATCATACCAAGGATGGCATAAGGTGTCAGTCCGGCACGAATGGCAGCCGCAAAGACATAATACTTTGCGAAGAACCCTCCGAAGGGCGGTATGCCGGTCAGCGAAAGCATCATAATCGACATGATGAATGCGAGCCACGGACGGCGACGCCCAAGTCCGGCATAATCCGAAAGTTCCAATCCGCGACCGCTCTCTTTTTCGAGCAATGCGACCACACCAAACGCCCCCATTTGCATGAGTGTATAAACGGTCAGATAAATGGTTACCGCGCTCGCGCCTTCTTTATTCATTGCCGCAACAGCAAGCAGCATATACCCCGCGTGGGCAATGCTCGAATAGGCAAGCATTCGCTTGATATTCGTTTGCGATAGCGCAGTAATGTTGCCATAGAACATCGAGGCCAGGGCAATCACGGCAAGGATAGTCTGCATCTTGAACATCGCATTGGGATCCAAAGCAATCGGTCCCATTGCAATATTGAAGATGAGAAGTAGGGCAGCAAACGCTCCCGCTTTGCCCGCGGTTGAAAAGAATCCCGCCACGACCGTTGGCGCGCCATCGTACACATCCGGTGCCCATTGATGGAACGGAAATGCGGCGATCTTGAAGCAAAACCCAACCAGCAGCATTGCCACGCCCATCCAAAACATCGGACTGGTAAGAATCGCATGAGACGAGATCGGATTATCGAGCGCTTTCGTGATCGCATCGAGATTGGTCGAAGCGAAGGTCCCGTAAAGCAGTGCGATTCCATAAAGAAAAAATCCCGTCGAAAAAGCTCCGAGTAAAAAATACTTGAGCGCAGCTTCATTCGATTCTTTTCGCGCTCGGAAAAGACCGGCGAGCACATAAAACGCAATCGACATCGTTTCGAGACCCACGAAGGTAACGATAAGATCGTTACCGCTCGCCAGCATCACCATTCCACACGCAGAAAAAAGCGTGAGTCCCGCGAACTCGCCGACGAGCACACCTTCATCGCGCAGATACCGTTCTGCCAACAGTACTGCAATGATAACGCCGAGCGAAAAGAGCATGGCATAATAGTTCGCGTAACTATTATTGAGGATCATGCCGTTAAAAATCCGGCCGGTATTTCCGAGATTGGCGTATCCTGCGGCGCCGGCAGCAATCGCGCCGAGCACGGTGAGAAAAAGAGGAATGCGCGAATGCGTTTTATCGAAGGCATCCCACATCAGGACGACGAGGCCTGTTCCTGCAAGAATGAGGAGCGGCATGATGCCGTAAATATCGCGGGCGGAGATGGTAAATCCAGTCATCGGTTAGTAAATGAAAGAGAGCTAAACGAAGATTTGCGGAAAATCACTTCCAGACTTCAATTTTCAGATTTGGGACGCGGCTAAATTCTCTCACATTACGAGTCGCGAGGGAAAAATCATGCGTCAGACACGTCGCCGCGATCCAGGCACCGTGTGTCCCAATCGTTTGCCCTGAACGTACTAATTCTGCATGTAACTTGGCATGGATTCGTGCCACCGCCAGATCGATGGAAGAGTTTCGAATTGCCAAAGAATGCCTTCGATCAATTCCGCCCGTTTTGCTAATCGTTCGGAGCGATCTCCCCGAAAGAGGCCATGAAGAATTTCGCTTGCCGTAATGGCGCTTAAGTAAAATTTTTCTTGTCTGCCACGAATATATTCGTCGAGATCGAAGACCCCACGCTCATAATCAATAAAAATATTCGAATCTATTATGACGCCCATGGGTCACGCACCGTCGGAACATTCATAATTCGCCGAGCTTCTTCGACATCGCGAGCGAAATCCTCAGCTTCATCCTTACTCAAATGAGGAAGTTCGTCCAGGATTCGTTTAAGGTCTTTCAGCTTTGGTCCTTCGTGAACAGGACTTATTTCCGCGATGCGTTCGCCGTTTTCCACCACGACAAATCGCTCGTGCTCGCGCGAAACGCGGCGAAGATACTCGCCAAGATGAAGGCTGAGGTCGGAAGGAGTTAATGTATTTTCCATACTCAGGAATTAATGGAATATGCGGGAGAAAAATTCCATTCAGTGTTTCACCACGTTTTATGAGCGATGTAATCCTCTTTTGCCGCCTGATAATCAGGACCCATCGATTGCAGTTCCGAGTACAACGACCCCCATGGTTCGTCAAGTAACACCATTTTTGGTTGCGAAGAGTCTTGATTACTCTTATTGCCCATACCTTCCTTAGCGAGCGCACAAAACGAAAGAATAAGGGCGTTCATTTGTCTTAGAATAGTTGATTGTTTTTTGACTAATGACCAGAAATGCAAACCACTTGCATAAGCAACGTCCGTCGTATCTCGAGACAATTCCGCGAGCAAACGACCGAAAGGGAATTCCATCTCAACAAAGATCGCTTCGGCACAGACTGACAAGCTATCGAGCTGTTTAATCTCTCTAATACTTTTTTTATCTTGATTCTTTAGATCGATAATCGGACTCCATACTTTCCCCAAAGCGGCCGATCTACTATTTGTCTCTTTCACATAACCACTAATCAGCCCTTTACGCAATTGATCCCGCTCGCTATATTGCGCTATCCCCGAAAGTCCCATCGAATCGACAATATCAATCCCCGCTTGCTTGGTCCAGCCCATTTCCAGATTCAAGTATTCCATGCAAGAATCCTCCGCTAAAACTTTAACTTGCCATGAATCGGTTTTTACACCGCCATTCTTCTGAAGTTCTTCCTGATCTAACAAGCATAAATGGAAAAGGCTGTCTTGCCTTTTTTGCAGGTCAAGATTTCGAATAGTAAGCCTCACATTGTCAGCGTAGAACATAGTAAGCCTCGCGTTGTCAGCATACAACGGAAACAAACGAGATTCGGTATCTTTAGAAAGTTCCTTCAATACTCCTCGCATTGCCGATTGCCCGTCCTCAATTTTTGTATCTCGCAAATGGCCTAAGCTATCGAGAAGATACCATGCTTTCGTTGAATCGTTGCCTGGATTTGTCAGAATGGCTCCAATTTGCTTGCTAAGCAAAGAAGCAGCCGCGCCCATGGAATCAGTTTGATTCACAAGAGCAACGGCTTTTGCATTTTGTTCTGGCGATTGTCCCCTCGTACAGCCGCAAAAACAAAATGAGACGAAAAGGACGACTGAAAGCTTTAGCATGTTCATAAAATGAGTTCTGCAATTAGGCCGCTACACCAAAAAGGTGCGCGGAAATTGGCTTCGCTTTCGATAAGGTGCTCACAGCCATAAC
>DASYAJ010000496.1:0-5311 GCA_036501405.1 Kapaibacterium sp. (SeqCode) | reverse complement strand
GCAATTGCATCCGCACGGAGCGTAACCCGGTGCGTACCTGCCGAAAGCTCGCCTTGCGGTAGATCGAGCATTCGGTTCCCAAGCACATCGTAGAGCTCCAACGTGACGCCTTCGGTAACTGGAAGCGTATATGAAAGCGTGTATTCGGTGGAAACAGGATTGGGAACTTCACTAAGGGTAGACGTGAATGCAGAAGATGTATGGACGCCCGCCTCCGTCCCCAGCGTTTTGACCGCCCAGTGGTTGTCCTCATCGTCGGTCACGCAGAGCGCGGTCGTTTGGCTCCCAGTTATAAGCGAGAGATTCGAAAGATTGATCCAGACCGATGCGATTAGTTCCGTCTTCGGACGGAAGAGCGCCGTCCCCAAATCGAGCGGCGATGTGAAGGTGGAAGAGACATTTGTAATATCGATGTCGAGTGAATTGCCATGGTTCGTCAGGCCATTCAGTATCCAACCCTCCGGCGGGAGATAGCCACTATAATCGACAAGAGAGGAATCCCATGTATAACTGCCTTGCATTTCCGTAAGCGTGGACCACAGCGAATCGAGATGAATTCCTGTATCGACATCGAGCATCAGCGGCAGTGAATCGATCTGGCCGAAATAAGCCGAGGCAGATTCGCGATGAACTAACGATAAAGAGCCCCTAACAACGCCGAGATCCAGTACCTCACAGCGAGCTACGATTGTTCCTGGCTTCGTTTGTCCGCCAATGATATAAAGCTTTCGCGACCATGAGCAGTCCTGCGGCAATTTCGAAGTTGCGAGAACGAATTCATCCATAATCGAATCGAGCAAGTGGGAACCTTCTGAAAACTCATTCGTCGAAAAATTAAACCAGGTGCAGTTCGTGATGCCGCCGCCGGATGGTCCGATCCCACCAGGAAAGACTGCTGAATCTCCAATCACAACGCCTCGCGGGTCGGAGCGAGGTGTCATCGTCCCTTTTGCATTCCACTGTTCTTGAGCAGGGGCCATTGCTTCGACAAGCGACGTCAATTTCAGATAATAATAACCCGTGTCATTTGTGAAAAGAAATATTTCCCCGGTCGATGGGCGTATGAGCGTATTGAATTGTGCTGCTTGCCTGTTAATCATCGAATCCACATACGTCCATTGCCACGTATCGAGCGAAAATTTTTGCGTCGTCTGTAGCTTCCAACTTCCGTACCCACCTTGATTACCGCCAGCAACATAAATGGAATGCGAAATGGAAGAATAAACCGCAGCAACATCCGCCGAGATCTGCAACTGGTTTGGAAGCGCCGTCATCGTTTTGGCGGAAACGTCATAAAGATCGGCAGAGGAAAGAACTGCCGATTGGTTCCCATCTTCCCCGCCAATCAATGCGATCTTATTTCCGGGAAGGCCACAAAGGCCAAACTCCTCCCTGCTGTCATTCATGGAAGCGGTTAAGGTCCATACATCGGTGGTTGGATCATAAATTTCGCATGTGTTGGTCGTTGCACTATGTGCATCGGTAAGTCCTCCGGCAACGAAAACACGTCCATCGCTTAATAAGAGAGATTGGAAACGGCTTCGAGGAACATTCATGGAGGCCGCACTCGACCATGTATTCGCTGTAGGATCGTAAAGTTCGCAGGAACTTAAGGAAGTGGAACCGTCTTCACCGCCCATGACCAGTATTTTCCCATTATTCAGGAATTGCGCTTGATGCCATACCCGCGCCTGCTTCATCGGCGCGATATATTGCCACGTCTGCGCGAGACTCGCCTCGGCAGAGCAGAGCAATCCTACCAGCATTCCGGCGAGCATGGCGAAGACCGATCGAGAAGGAAAAGATCGAAGCATAGCACCCTAAAGAACACCGTTCATGATATTTTGTTACAGGAGCTTTCGCTGGCGAATCGTGCTTCGGGTTACGACAGTAAAGTAGCCCTCCATTTTTAGCCGTTCAACCAAATCGAGGAAAAGTGGAGCAGGTTCATCGGAAGTGATGAGATCGAACCGAAAATAAATAACTCCGATTGGCGCAGGCAACATTTTATGGAAGATCAAATCCCCAAAATCCCGATCGAAGGTGAGTAGAAGGCGGCCGCTTTGGACTGCGCGATCTAAGATCGAAATATCGTCAAGAGAAGGTGTATCTTCCTGGATGGACTCGACGTCGAATCCCGCGTCGCGCAGAATTCTAACGCTATCGATGGGAAAATTTTCATCCGCTAAGAGGATCACCTTATGCGTGCGAAGCAGAATAAAAGTTCTCGGCCATCAGGCCATCCGCCGCGTAGGCGAAGACGGCTCGTAAGGATTCCGGCGTGAGGTGCAGATAATTTTTCAGGACTTGTTCTTCGCTCCAGCCATTGGCAAACAGCTTTAAAATAAATTCCACAGACAGCCGCGTTCCTTTCACGACCGGCCTGCCGGAAAGAATAGCGGGATCCGAATGTATATAGTTTTGCCATTCCATGCAGTTTAGCAACAGTGTGACGAAGAAAAGAAGTGCCGCAACAATTCCGCCTGCTTTTTATGTTGAGCGTGTCATGGCATACATTCCGGAACGCGAACCGTTCAGTGCCTGGAACAAGCTCATCATGCGATACCGGCTTTTTTCCGGGTCGTGGGCGTATTTGCTCCAGCGTCTGACGGGCATTGGGCTCGTCGCTTATCTTTTTCTCCATATCTGGGCTTTGACCTCGCTGACCCGCGGGCGCGCGGCGTTCGCAGCGGAGATGGTCACCTTTACGACGCCGCTGTTCAAGTTCCTCGAATGGGCGCTCGGCGCGCTGATTATGTTTCATGCGTTCAATGGCATTCGCATCGCGATTGTCGATCTTGCCAATGGCGCGCGCTATCATAAGAAGCTGCTCGCCGCGGTATGGGTAACAGGTATCGCAGTCGTGATCATGATGTTTTTCCTTATTTTTTCGAATACGCTGTTTGCGAAATAATTTCTGAATTTTTAGATGGCAGATCCATTACAACCCCCGGGAAATGTCCTTCTCCAAAAAGAAGGAATGAATACGAATGCGTTCTTGCGCAACTATGCTCGTCCGCGCAAAAGCGGCGCGCCGGCCTGGTGGCTGCAACGCGTGACGGGCCTCGCGCTCGTTATCCTCACCGTCGGGCATTATATTCTGATGCACTACAATCCGGTGAGTGGGCACGATTACGGCGAAACGGCTTCGCGACTGGCTTCGCCGTGGTTCAAGGGAATTTATCTTGGCTTTATCACGATTGGCATGTACCACGGTTTGCAGGGCTGCTGGAATATCGTGCGCGATTTTAAGCTGAAGCCGATGATCGGGCTGACGATCTTCGGTGTGCTCGTTATTGCCGGGATTATTTTTGTGGCGATAGGCTGGAACACGATCCTGACATTCGATCCGCTGAAACCCTAACACGCATGGCCATTTCCGATCTTTGGACCCGGCGTAAAAAATCGCCGCGCTTCGAGTGCCATCTTCAGGAATTCCGTGAGGCAACCGGAACGTCTCTCGAAGAACTGGCGGAGCATTGCAAAGTATCGGTCGAGACGATCGAGCAGATCGAGAACGCGGAGTACGAGCCCTCCATCGTGCTGGCAGAGCATATCGCACAGCGGCTGCATACGCCGGTCGAATCGCTTTTTACGGCGCATCCTCCGGTTCCCGTTTCGGCTGCGGAAGAAGAGCGGTTTCAGCGGCAAGTTTCGAACATTAGCTATTGGTTGTTTTCTTCCTTTTTCTTTTCGATGCTTGTTGCCGTTATTGTTGTTTCAATACTGGGCTATCAAGATGCTGCCATGGCGCTTTTTATAACGTGGGCGGCAGGAGCCGTGGGCCTCATCGTTGCAGCCTCTTTTATTCCCGGTTATTGGAGATCGCTACGTTATCAAAGCCCGTTTCAATCGAAACCTCGGTTCTGGTTTAACGTTATTGCGAGTCCTATCCTTTATGCATCTTTGATGGAGCTTCTCCCCTCGCATTCCGGCGAAGCTCCGCTCAAACGCATTTTATCTTTTCTTTTCTTTGCGGTATTTTGGGCCGTGTGGAACTACTGGTTTCGAATTCGCAAAATGAAGCCGATCGCGAAATAGATCGCTCCCCCGTAATTACAATTTTTGATGGAACTCACTCCCTTAACACAAGTTCGCGCGAGCCACATTCGTGGCCTTCTGCGCGATAGCCGCGCGCGGCGCGGCGATTCCGAATTCGTTCTCGAAGGCCACCACCTGCTCGAAGCGGCGCTCGAAAAAGTGCCGAAGCTCGTGCTCTATATCGCAATCACGGACCACTCGGCCGAGCGGCATCCGGAGATTCTCAAGCGGGCCGAGGAACTCGAAATTCCCGTCCATGCGCTTTCGCCGAAACAATCGCGAAAAATTTCGGACGCGGTCCAGCCATCGGGAAGTTTTGCGGTGCTGAGAATGCCGCGCGGACCGCGTGGCGACCCACAGGGCGATGCGATCCTCGTGCTCGATGGAATCCAGGACCCCGGCAATGTGGGAACCATCGTGCGCACTGCCGCCTGGTTTGGCGTGCAAACAATTTTGCTCGGCGAACGGACCGCCGATCCCTACGCGCCGAAAGTCGTTCGCAGCACACAGGGCGCGATTTTCGATGTCGGCATCGAGATCGGCAACGATCTGAAGCGACGGCTGCCGGAACTTCGCGACGCCGGGTACCCGATCATTGCAACGACCGTTTCCGAAAACGCGAAATCGCTCTACGAATTCGAGTTCCCAGAGAAGGCCCTCTTTCTTTTCGGGACCGAAGCCCGCGGCATTCGCCCGGAACTTTTGGAAATGGCAAGCGCAGAGATTACGATTCCCCGCTTTGCGATTGGCGAATCGTTGAATGTGGCGGTGAGCGCGGCCATTATTCTCTCGGAATTCCGGCGCGGGAGAAAATAAGAGATTCCCGCCTTTGCGGGAAGAACCGAAAAGGGGATTTTCCGCGCTTCGCACCGGCGTAAAATCGTAATATCATTCCCTCGATACCGGAATCTTTTATTCTTTATGGCAACAACGGTCACCGTTCCATCTCCATCGAAAAAGCGCAGCGTCACTTTTGGCGCGGGGAACCGTTTTGCCGTTATTGCGGGACCGTGCGTGGTCGAAAATGAGCAGCTGCTTCGGAAGGTCGCAGAGAAGCTTGTCGATCTGCAAGCACAATATCCCGTCGATTTTGTTTTTAAGTCCTCCTACGTGAAAGCGAACCGGACGAGCGCATCGAGCTTTTCGGGCATTGGCATGGAGGCGGCGCTTTCGTTGCTCGCAAAAATTCGGAACGATTACGATCTTCCGGTCCTGACCGATGTCCACTCGGCCGATGAATGCCGGCTCGTCGCGATGACCTGCGATGTGC
>DASYAJ010000495.1:0-5458 GCA_036501405.1 Kapaibacterium sp. (SeqCode) | reverse complement strand
ATTGGTTCCACTTTAAAAATTGATTCGATTATGCATCCTGCTCTGACTCTCGATACCGGCAACACCGGTTTTATGCTGCTCTGCACGAGCCTCGTCATGCTCATGACGCCCGGCCTCGCATTTTTTTACGGCGGTCTTGTTGGCCGAAAAAATGTGCTGGCGATCATGATTCAGTCCTTCGTTTCGATGGGCTGGACGACCGTGCTCTGGTTTTGCTTCGGCTACTCGCTCTGTTTTTCGGGCGATGTCGGCGGCATTATTGGGAACCTCGATCAGGCATTTTTGCACGGCGTCAATTTGATGTCGCCTTCGCCGATCAATCCGACGATTCCGCTCATCGTCTTCATCGCGTATCAGATGATGTTCGCGATCATCACTCCGGCGCTCATCACCGGTGCCTTTGCGAATCGGGTAACGTTCAAGTCCTACATGATTTTCCTGACCGGCTGGCTCATCTTCGTTTACTTCCCATTCGTTCACATGATTTGGGGTGGCGGATTTCTCGCGCAATGGGGCGTGCTCGATTTCGCGGGCGGAATTGTCGTGCATAATATCGCGGGCATGGCGGCGCTGGCATCGGTGCTTTTTGTAGGCAAGCGGCGGTCGAAAGATTCGGGTCCGCATTCGATCCCACTCGTGGCATTGGGAACCGGCTTGCTCTGGTTCGGATGGTATGGCTTCAACGCTGGGAGCGAATTCCGCGTCGATAGTGTCACGGCAAGCGCCTTCCTCAATACCGATCTCGCCGCGAGCTTCGCCGCAATCACATGGCTGCTCATCGAGTGGTTCTCGACTAAAAAGCCGAAGTTCCTCGGCTTGCTCACCGGAGCTGTTGCCGGACTTGCGACGATTACTCCTGCAGCCGGATACGTTTCACCGATGTCGGCCGTAGCGATTGGAATTATTGCTGGCTTCGTTTGCTATTGGGCGGTGATGCTCAAGAACAAGTTGAAATGGGACGATGCGCTGGATGTCTGGGGCGTCCACGGTGTTGGCGGCGCGTTGGGAATCGTTCTCTTAGGCGTGCTGGCGAACGAGAACTTTAATCCGGCGGTGCATACAAATGGCTTGCTGATGGGGAACGCCGGATTTTTTGGTAAGCAGCTCGCCGCGATCGCCATTTCGAGCGTTTGGGCTTTCGGCTTTACCTACGGAATGCTGTGGATTATCAATAAAGTGACGCCCGTCAAGGTCGAAGAAGCACAAGAAATCGCAGGACTCGATGTGGTCTTGCATGGCGAGATTGCATATCTCGAGCATGTCAATTAAAACGAAGAGCGACCGGAATGTTTTCTTTTCTTTCATTCTGTCGGAAGAGTTTTCTTGCCGCATGACAATCGAACTCTTTTTTAATCGGTTTTTGTTTTAGGAGTGCGCAGTAACGTGCCTGCGCGCTTCCTCAAGCTTGTTGTGTTTTTTTCTGAAATCATCGTTCCGGAACTTCGGAACGGTCCGTTGAAAAATGAAAGATCGAAATATCTTATCGGTATCGGACTACAAGGATATTCTCACCTATATCGAAGGATATTGGAGTGAGATCACCTCTGTGCATCCGAAAGATAAATTCACGCATTTCGGATTGCCTCATCCATTCGTGTGCCCGAATGACGGAATTTACAAAGGCGATCAATTTTATTGGGACAGCTTCTTCACGATCCTTGGGCTTGTCCGCTGCGGTCGGGCAGAACTCGGGAAGGGAATGATCGATAATTTCATCGCGATGCAAAAACGGTTCAATATCATTCCGATGCGAAACCGATTCTACAATCTCGGTTCCTCGCAGATCCCATTCCTCACCTCGATGATCCAAGAAGTATTTGCCGTTCTGGCAGATCATCAGTGGCTTCGGCGAACCATGAAGGCTGCCGAAAAGGAATTGTTAGGATATTGGATGAACAAGACCCTCGTAGAACGGCATATTGTCTATCGCGGTCTATCGCGCTACTGCGACCATTATATTACGCATCTCGCGGCCGAACATGAATCGGGATGGGACATGACATCGCGATTTCACGATCACTGTCTCGATTACCTTCCCGTCGATCTCAATAGCGCGCTCTATAAATACGAAACGGACCTTGCGGAATTCTACCGATACGCTCACAAGCCGAAGCAGGCCAATGAGTACCATGCTCAATCGGAAAAACGTCGCCGTGCGATGGCATCCCTGCTTTGGAACTTCGAAAAGGGCTTTTTTTTCGATTATGATTATGTCCATAAACGTCAAAGTACATTTTACTCCGTTGCGGGATTTTATCCGATGTGGGCGAAGCTCGCCACACATGCCCAAGCCCAAAAAATGGTAAAGAATCTTGCGCGCTTCGAATACGATGGCGGGATTGCCAATACGCAGCCCACCGGACTTTCAGAAGAGTACAAACAGCACGATTATCCGAACGGCTGGCCGCCGCAGCAATGGATCGTGATCAAGGCGCTTCTTAACTATGGATATCGAGACGATGCCTTTCGGATCGCGAAAAAATTTCTGAATCTGAATAAGACAATTTTTAAAAAGACTCGCCGATTGTGGGAGAAGTATAACGTCGTCGAATGCACCACCGGAGAATCCGAGCGGTATCCCACCCAATCCGGATTTGCGTGGACGAATGCCATTGTTCTCCGGCTTCTGGACGAATTTTCCTAATCCACCATGAAACGATTAATCCTTATTTCGAACCGCGCACCCGTAAAAATTCGGCGTACACAGGGTTCCCTGCAGTTTCAACCCGCTGTCGGCGGGCTTGCGACCGGTTTGCGGAGTTTTGTCAAGCAAGAAAAAGAACGTTCGAAGATCGACACGATTGTGTGGATCGGTTGGCCCGGTGCCGAACTCACGCCGGAGGAGCGTCCGGGGGCTGCTCAAGTCCTTCGCTCCGAATATGGCGTGGAAGGAGTATTCCTATCGAACGAAATCATGGACCGGTTCTATCGCGGGTTTTGCAATAAGACGTTGTGGCCACTGTTTCATTACTTCCCAAGCTATGCCGAATACGACCGCGATTTTTGGATCGAGTATGAACGGGTCAATAAAACCTTTGCAGAAAAAGTAATCTCCCTTTTGCAGCCAGAAGATACTATTTGGATCCATGACTACCACTTGATGCTCCTTCCATCTCTCATTCGAAACGAGCGGCCACAAGCCTCCATCGGATTCTTCCTCCATATTCCGTTCCCAAACTATGAAGTGTATCGCCTGTTACCCGGCGAATGGCGCGAAAAACTCCTGAGTGGTATGCTTGGCGCCGACCTTGTCGGGTTTCATACCCCTGAATATCAGTCTTATTTCCTTCGCACCGTCGAACAGATCACCGGATTAAAAAATCGTTCCGGTGCCCTCACCTACCGTGGCCGGACGGTCCAGACGGGCCCCTTTCCCATGGGTATCGAGTTCGAACGATTTCACAATTCCGGCGGATCCCCTGAAGTCCAAAAGGAATGTGCTTCGCTGCGCGAGCATCTTGGTGAAGAACGCGCTATTGTCTCCATTGATCGACAGGACTATAGCAAAGGAATTCTGAATCGTCTCGAAGCCTACGAATTTTTTCTGGAACGGTATCCGCAATGGCGCGAAAAAGTCACTGTCCTGATGGTTGTAGTTCCGAGCCGTGTCGGCGTTGAAAATTACCAGGCTGTCAAAAGCTCGATCGATGAAGCCGTCGGCCGAATTAACGGGAAATTCAGTCGATTAGGATGGACTCCGATCGTCTATCAGTATCGTGAACTGGGGTTCGAGGAACTGATGGCGCTCTACATTTCGAGCGACGTGGCGCTCGTTACACCGCTACGCGACGGCATGAACCTTATCGCGAAGGAGTTCGTGGCCTCGCGAATCGACGAATCCGGTGTATTGATCCTTAGTGAACTTGCGGGCGCAGCGGATGAACTTCGAGATGCTCTGATTGTCAATCCGAATAACCGCGATCAAATTGCGACTGCACTTGCTGATGCTCTTACCATGCCGCCCGAGGAACAAGCACGTAGAATGAGGACGATGCAAGCGCGGGTAAAACAGTACGACGTACTTCAATGGGCCGAAGAGTTCCTTAACACACTGGAAACCGTCAAGCAGGAGCAAGCTGTGCCCAGGCCTCTTCTGCTCGATCGAAAAAAGCGTGAGGAACTTCTCTCCGCCTTTTCTCGTGCGAAATCACGAAGCTTGCTGCTCGATTACGATGGCACGCTAACGCCGATCGTGGAGGACCCTCGCTCTGCAATTCCAGCGAAAAATTTGATTAACGTTTTGAAGCGATTGGCTTCGAAAAGTAATACGGAGGTCGCAATTATTAGCGGACGAGACCGGCACACACTCGAACGGTGGTTCGGAGGGTTACGAATTGGACTTATTGCCGAACACGGCGCATTCATGCGAAAAGGACGCGGAGGCCGCCTGCGAAAGCTCCTTTCTGTGCGTAAGCCACGATGGACCGTTACACACAAGATGAGTGCAGAATGGAAAACTCCGATTAAAGACGCACTTTTCGCGGCGGCGAGGGAACTGCCGGGAGCATCTGTGGAAGAAAAAGATTATTCCGTCGCATTTCATTTTCGTTCCGCCGATCCCACGGCGTCCGAGGAGATTGTGCGTGAACTTCTCGATTCGCTCAGCGCACTCGATAGCGATCAGAAGCTCGCTATCGTCCAAGGCAAAAAGGTGGTCGAAGTTCGAATCGAAGGGATCGACAAAGGATCCGCAGCCGAACGATGGTTATCCAAAAAAGTAAAAATTCCCGATTTTCTCCTTGCGATCGGAGACGACGTCACCGATGAAGACCTGTTTCACGCTATGCCAGAAAAAGCCTATACGATCAAAGTTGGCGAGCATCACTCCTGGGCGCACTTCAGCCTTGCTTCGCCGGCCGAAGTGCTCGATCTGCTAAAGGAACTTGCAGGAACTCCCTTACAACTGCGTAATCGGATCGCGTAAAATATGTAGTCGTGACCTAAAGGTCACGGCTACACTTAGGCCAGATCTCCCTTGAACGCTTCCATGTACTGCTTCACCCGCTCGGTGAACTGCACGGCGTAGAGGCCGTCGATCAGGCGATGATCGTGCGAGAGGCCGAGGAACATCATCGAGCGAATCGCGATGTAATCGTTACCTTCGTCGTCTGACTTCACGACGGGCCGCTTGACGATCGCGCCGGTCGTCATAATTGCCAAATTCGGTTGGTTGATAATCGGCGTCGAAAGAATGTTCCCGAACATGCCAGGGTTTGTCAGCGTAAACGTTCCGCCCGAAATATCGTCCGGCGTTAGCTTCTTGTTGCGCGCTTTGTTCGCCAACTCGCCAACAGCAGATGCAAGTCCTGCCAGGCTCAGCATATCGGCATGTTTGATAACGGGAACGATCAGCGCCGGCGGAAGAGGGGAACCCTCCTGCTGCGGCATTGCGACCGCAATGCCAAAATTAATCTCGTTGCGCACGACGATATTGTTTCCCTCGATCGACGCGTTGATG
>DASYAJ010000494.1:0-6361 GCA_036501405.1 Kapaibacterium sp. (SeqCode) | reverse complement strand
CATCACCATACATCCCGCCGTTAAGCAAATGACCGTCGTAATGATGAAGAAAAATGGGTTGACCCCCGCCGAAACGACATTCTGCTTTTGCAGATAGACCGCCATACCGGAAGCCTGGCCGATCGAAACGAGGATCGTGCCCACGCGGGTCATCTGCGTGATTTTCTTGCGGCCGTCTTCTCCTTCTTTTTGCAGCTTCTGGAAATACGGAACGACCGCGCCCAAAAGCTGAATGATAATGGAAGCGGAAATGTACGGCATGATCCCAAGCCCGAACACGGCGGCATTTTTGAACGCGCCGCCCACGAACATATCGTACAGCCCGAATAGGCCATTCGAGGGTCCTTGCTTTGAAAGTAAATTCCAATCCACGCCCGGAAGCGTGATGTGGGATCCAAGACGAACAGCCATCAGACAGATGATCGTGAAAATGATCCTGTCCTTCAGCTCCTCGATCTTGAAGATATTTCGGAAACTATCGGTTAAACGACTCATAAGGAGGGTTTTGCGTAGTCGTGACCGTTAGGTCACGGTGTGCATTGCAACAAATAATTTGCGCTTCGCGACCGTGACCTAACGGTCACGACTACAAAATTACGCGTTACTCGTGACTTCTGATTTGATAACTTGGGATGCTTTTCCGCCGGCTTTTTCGATTTTTTCCACGGCGCTTTTCGAAAGCTTGTGGGCCTGGACGGTGATCGCCTTCGTGATCTCGCCATCTCCAAGAATTTTCACCGGCATCCCCTGCCGATTGATGAGACCGGCTTCCCAAAGGCTGTCGGGGGTTATCGTGCTCGAAAGCCGTCCATTCGAAACGCAGGCTTCCAGCGTATCGACGTTCACGACTTGATATTCGACGCGATGTGGAGAATGGAATCCGAATTTGGGCAGACGTCGCGCCAAAGGCATTTGGCCGCCTTCGAAACCTGCTCTGTACTTATTACCGGAGCGAGAACCGGCTCCGTTCGACCCACGCGTGGAGGTCTTACCATGACCGGAGCCTTCGCCACGGCCTACGCGCTTACGATTTTTGTTCGCCCCTACTGCCGGACGAGGATTAGAGAATGCCATTTGTCAATGCGTTTATTGTTAACTAATAGGCGCACCATCGGTGCTACAAGAGCGACTACGGTGCGCACCGCGGAGTTTTCGGTCTCCGCTCGCTAATTAAGAGGCGGTATAACAGAAATGAGGCAGATTTGTTCCGAAATAACCATGCCGAAAAATACAACCGCGCTGGGATAGCGGAGTGGCCTCTATCCCAGCGCGATGAGCCATCGCTCTCCGGCGTCAATGCTGGATGGTTACATTCACCGTCTTCACGGTTCCTGAAGCGGAAAAACCTATTCTTTCGAGACCTTGATTGTCTTGACCTCACCTTCGGGAACCGAAAAGCGAACGTAATAAGAGCCGGAGGCAAGGGCCGAACCTATAAGCGTGAGGGAATATTTCCCGTTATTTGTAAAAATGCTGGGAACCGGAGTTGTAACACGCTGTCCCAGAGTGTTATATACCTCCACCGTTAGTGTAGCTGGTACATTCAATGTATAACTCACTGCCGCATCGTTCTCGAAGGGATCTGGCGAAACCGTAATGTTCCCAAGAATGCTCATAGGCATGACGCGATTGTGGACTGCGGCATATTCTGGCCCAAGCAATATCTCGAAGCCAATTTGCTGAAGCGTGGGAAGGGTTGTGTCGAACGGCGTCAAAATGGAATCTTTCACAGTGTCCTTCCAATTAAGATACCAAGATTGGTAAAGGCTTCTTAGATTAGACTCTAATATTCCCTCATAGAAAGGACATTTGCCCGATTGTATTAAGTAGTTTTCAATCTCAGCCTCGGCGGAGGCGCCATATAATGGCTTATGATAGGTCGAATCGAACCTGTACATATCGGCTAAGCACCCTGCCGCCGCCATCGCATCGTTACAGTAATATGCTTTGGTTCCAGGCGGTTGTGTGGAAGTAGCAGTATCGTAATACATTACCTTGAAAAACCATTGGAGAAGATTTGGTAATGTATCACCGGCCGGTGGCCCCGGATTTCCCGTATTATATACGTCTGTTAAAATTTGCCCAAACACGGTGACATCAATTCCGGAACTATAGCAATGCTCGACGTACTCTTTTAGGAAAAGCGCTGCCGAATCATATTCGTAAGTGGGAGGAGCACTTAAATTCTCCCCGAAGTGGTGAAGCTGCGCGCAACTTAGAGTGTCTGTTGAGTCAGCATGTTCAATAGATGCCGGTAAATCTTTCCTACCTTTTATCCCAAAACCGCCTGGCGTACAGGAAAAATCAGGTGCTGATAGGAATAAATGGAGATAAGCCGATGCATGCGAACATTGAGACAATGTTCGAATGTCATGTCCTCCCCAGTAATTCCCAGATAGATCGAAGAATTCGATGTTGTCGATGAGAAAATCGTAAAATTGAAGAAATGATTTATAATCGAAGTAGAAATAGCCATCGATATCTTCATCATTATTCGGCGACTCAATATCATTATCCCCAAAAACCGTCCAATAATTTCCACCCTGGTTACCAAAAGTTACCGTCGGTGATTGGACCCCGGCGGCGCAACAGTCCATGGTTAAAATGTTCTTGCCGATTCCTGTGACTGCCGGAATGATCTCGGGAGATTGAAAGGCATAATACGAATTTGTTTGCGCTCGCGGAGCGCCCATCCCGATGAGAAATGCTGCAAGGAAAGCGAGCATATTAACGAGTAACGAGTTTTTCATAGGAGTCTTGGCAAAAGTTGAAAAAACGAACGTGAATTGTTAATCGGGTTCGTCAGCACCCCGGCGGGCTCAATAGCTTGCGCAGAGCTTCAGTGCAAATATACAACATTCTTTTTTGGATTGCTTGAATAGCGGAATTTAAGTATGAAGCAAAATTCATAATTTAATGGAACGCGAATTGAGAAAAGGTGCTCACAGTCATGAACAAACAGGCGCGCTTCATGAAAACATATCCAACACACACTATATAATTTTTTTATTTCGTATTAAAGCTTTTTATTCCGCACATACACGCTTTCCCAAATCGCGGAATAAAGCGAGATTTCGCCCATAGTGGTAACTCGCCGAAAATTTACCTGCACCAGCAGAATTGGCGCTTTACAAAGTTAAATTCAAAAACCTTATGTACCGACCGTAAGAAAAAATGAAAAGAAGAACCGAACCGCAGTCCCCTTTCCTGCTGTTAGAAGCCCGCGACGAAATTTTGGGCGCTTAGTCTCAGCTGGTTTAGAGCGTCTCGTTTACACCGAGAAGGTCGGGGGTTCGAATCCCTCAGCGCCCACAAGGTCCAGAACCAGGATTTACAGGATGGAAAGGACGTACAAGATCGTTCCATCTTCTTCACCCTTTCCATCCCAAACATTGCGGTCTCTTAATAGACTTCGAGATAGCGGTCGAGTTCCCACTTTGTGACCGACATGCGGAATGAATCCCACTCTGCTGTCTTTGCTTCGACAAGCTTTTCGACGCAGTAGCTTCCCAATGCTTCGCAAATGACGGGGTCTTTCTTTAGTTCCTCTATCGCGTCCATCAGGTTTTTCGCTACAGTCGTGATGCCACGCGCGGCGGCTGTTTCGTCGGTGAACTCGAAGATATTTTCTTCGACCGGAGCGGGAGCTTTCATGTTGTTCTCGATGCCATCGAGTCCGGCGGCGAGCATGACGGCGAAGGCGAGGTATGGATTGGCCGAAGGATCGGGACAGCGAAGCTCGGCGCGGACTGCTTTCTCGCGGCCTTTCGTGATGCGCGGGATGCGGATGAGCGCGGAACGGTTCCTCTGCCCCCAAGCGACATAAACCGGCGCTTCGTAGCCTACGACAAGGCGCTTGTAGGAGTTTACCGTCGGGTTCAGGATTGCGTTCATTGCGCGAATGTGCTTGAGTTGGCCAGCGATGTAACTTTTTGCGAGGTCGGAAAGCTGATATTCGCCTTTGGGATCCTGCATCAAATTTTTCTTTCCGTCGAGCGAGAAAAGCGATTGGTGGACGTGCATTCCGGAGCCGTTGATTCCGGCAATTGGTTTCGGCATGAAGGTGCAGTGAAGATCGTACTTCATCGCGATGGATTTTAACGCATACTTCATGATGATGACGATGTCGGCGCAGCGCAGGGCATTATCGTACTTGAAGTCAATCTCATGCTGCCCGACGGCGACTTCGTGATGCAGTGCTTCGACATCGATGCCCATTTCGAAGAGGGCGAAGCTCATTTCTTTGCGGATCTCGGATGCGATATCGGTCGTTTGGTCGAAGTACCCGGCGGTATCGTGCGGGAGCGGTTGGAGAGAACCATCGGTGCCGCGCTTGAAGAGAAAGAATTCGAGTTCCGGACCGGTGTTGAACGTGTACTCCATATCGGTGGCACGTTTAAGCTGGCGTTTGAGGATGCCGCGCGGGTCCCCTTCGAAGGGAGAGCCATCTGGCATATAGACGTCTGCAATGATAAGCGCGGTAACCGCTCTAGAACCCTTCGTCCATGGAATGACCGTGAATGTCGCGAGGTCAGGCTTGAGGTACATGTCCGATTCGGAGATGCGCGCAAAGCCTTCGATCGAAGAGCCGTCGAACCAGACGTTGGATTCGATCGCATCTTCGAGTTTCGAGACCGGAATGGTGATCGCTTTCATCACGCCGAGCAGGTCAGTAAACATGACGTTGATGAATTCGACTTTTTGTTCTTTGGCAGTTGAAAGTACTTGAGATTTGGTCATTGGAAATAACGAGTGTGAATTGGATGGAATGCTGACTGTTGGCTTGCTGAAATTTTGTTATGAAGCGAGTTCACTGATCGGTAGTGCCATCGTCTCTTTGTAGGTATTGAGCACGACGTTCGTCCGCGTTTGCTTGACGCCGGGCCACTGCTGCATTTGCGCGAGTAATCGTTCCAGCGTGGAAGTGTTCCATGTTCGGGCTTTGACGAGGTGCGAACCATCGCCGGTGATGGCATGAATTTCCAGAATTTCCGGATGCAGCTCTGCGGCTTTCAGGAATTCTGGATATTTACTACTCGATTCCACCGTAACGGTGATAAACACCGCAACATCGAGGCCGGAGCGCTTCGGGTCGAGTTTCGCATAAAAGCCTTCGAGAATCCCCCGCTCTTCCAGCTTTCGCATCCGTTCGCTTACGGCCGGCAGCGAAAGCCCGACTTCCTCGGCAAGTTCGTTGCGCTTCTTGCGCCCGTTGAGCTGAAGATGCGTCAGTAGCGTCAGGTCGGTACGGTCGAAGCCGAGCATTTCCAATGCTGGAATTTTAGGATTTTCGGCTCTTTCTGGAGAATGATGTTCTGACATTTCGTAATTTTGTGCGAAATTCGTTCGTTTCAATGATGATCGAATATCGCTTTGCAAAAATACGAACTTTCAAAAGTAAAGTCAAGTGCTATTTCTAATTTACTTAATAATGTGGATAACTTTATAGACCTTAGATCCGATACCGTTACGCGTCCAAGTCTTGCCATGAGAAAAGCCATGGCGGATGCACCTGTTGGTGATGATGTTTTCTCAGAAGATCCCACCGTTCGCCAGCTTCAGGAGGAAGTCGCTGCTGTGCTCGGCAAAGAAGCGGCATTGTATGCGCCTTCGGGCTGCATGGCAAACCAACTGGCCATCGCCGCTCACACGACTATAGGCGATGAAGTGATCCTCGAAGAAGACGCACATATCTATAACTACGAGACGACGGCCGCGAGTTATCTTTCTCGCGTTCAACTGCATCCGGTGAAAGCGAAAGATCGGGGACTGCTTTCTGCCGATGATGTTCGTCCGGCAATTCGAGAAAAAGCGTATTACATGCCTGTAACGCGCGTGATTGCAATCGAGAATACACACAATCGTGCGGGAGGAACGGTTTATCCTTTAGAGCGGATCAAAGAAGTCACAAAGCTCGCGCGCGAACATGCTATTATTATGCATCTTGACGGCGCGCGACTTTGGAACGCTTGCGTCTATGCGAATCTATCGCCAAAGGACTATGCCGATCAATTCGATACGGTGTCAGTCTGTTTCTCGAAAGGACTTGGAGCACCGGTTGGGAGCGTGCTTGCGGGACCAAAAGATTTCATTACTAAGGCGCACCGCTTTCGAAAGATTTGGGGTGGTGGTATGCGCCAGGCAGGAATTATTGCCGCCGGCGCGCTCTATGCGCTACGACACAATCGGGAACGGTTAGTAGAAGATCACGTCAAAGCGCGTCGCTTCGCGGACATTATTTGCAATAATTCCCGGAACATTACCATCGACATGACGCGGTTGGAAACGAATATTGTACTCCTCAGAATCGATGGCATTGCAGATCCTGCAAAGGCGCTGGGAACGCTAAAAGAGAAAGGCG